>JANQMK010000086.1 GCA_028280085.1 Pseudomonadales bacterium | reverse complement strand
AAAGACCAACTTAGTCAACAGTTGCTAACAACAACTTTTAATCGTTAATTGTTAGCGCAAGCAGTTGCTGCAGCTGAGGGTATTTATCATTGTTCATAGATAACTAACAGATTTAAATAACTATAAAATAACTGAGTGATTGATATTATGAAAAAATTCATCTTTGCTTTATGTGCATCTGCTGTCATCGTGTCTTGTACCCCCGAGCCTACCGACGTACCGGCTAACGGTCCGGGTGGGGTCACATTTACTGATACTGATACGAACCTTACCTTTGGAGGGCCCGTAACGATTACCCGTGCGAGTAATGAGTCTGATATTACTGCCTACCGAATTAAATGGGGTGGAGTAGGAAGTTGTATACCCATAGGTAATGTGATTGGACAAGTCGATACTTCTGGCCAAGGAGATATTGTTTTTCAAATGCCTTCTGGCACCACGAAACCTATAGCTGCCGATAAGATTCTGGTTTTTTCCGCCAATGGCGCTGGTGAGAACCTAGCTTGTGCTTCTGCAATAGTTGTCAATGACGATTCCAATGCTCAGCCGCCAAGTAATCCGCCTGTATCAGTATCTTTCACTGATATTGACGAAGAAGAAACCATTGGTGGTACCGTTGAAATAACGCGCGCTCCAATTGAGCTGGATGTTACTGACTATGTATTGCGTTTTGGTTTTGGCGGTTGTAATGTTCAAAATGGTTTTATTGTTGAATTGGATAAGACAGGCTCAGACCTTGTCTATGAAATTCCAGTTGGCACTGCTATTCCCAGCGGTGCAACCCAGATCTTGGCGTATACCAAAAACGAAGTTAGTGAAATGCCTGACTGTGAGAATGCCTCGACAACGATTGAAAACATTGTTGACACTACCGAAATCGTAACCATTGAGCATCTGTCCGGCTATTGTCTTGAAGCTAATGGCGGCGACTTGATAACAGCGGTTTGTAATGGCAGCGCTAATCAGCGCTGGGAGCTAGTGGATGAGGCTGGTAATGGCAGCGATTTTCAAGTGCTGAACGAAGGTAGGGGCTCTTGTATAGAAGCGGACTTTGGTGCGGACGACTTTTTCGCTGAGCCTTGTTCAAGCTCGGAGTTTCAGGTGATGACCTTTGGCGACCCCACTCCGCGTCCAGGTGGCGGTAGCTACTATGAAATCCGCAACGTGAGTTCCGTAGGTACTCAATGTATGAGGTCTGATGATAGTCCTAATGATCCTACTGAGCAGGTTGAAGCGGATAACTGTTCTGATGACGAGAAAATTAACTGGGTTGTTTTTGATGAGAACTCTCAAGTCATTAGCTTCCCTTTTAATCCTTAAAGTTGGGAGAGCTAACTAGTAGTTAAATAGCTACTAGCGCTAAACCGGCACTCATAAAAAACCGCATCAGCTGATGCGGTTTTTTTTGCTTGGTTTTTTATGTTTGTGGAATCAATAGTTCTAAATAATTGGTTGCTGAATGTAATCATTTCGAATACAACCGTTTCAGCGAGCTTTAGCATTTCTATTAACTAAAAATACAAGATAGAGGGTTGAGACCCAGTTGCGCGTTATCTCGAGCGTGAATATATGCTAGTGTGGGCTCTTATGTGGCATCTTAGTATTTGCCGGTTAGGTTGATTTGTAAGTTTTATTGAAAACTAATTGAAACTGTACCAGATATCGTTCTATCAGAATAGGAGCTGATATCGCCGTTGATATCGAGTGATTCACTATAGCTTCCCGCATTGTAGTCGAGGCGTAATTCATTGATAGAGTTCACGTGAGTGCTCATTGACATCTCGTCAACTCCGTCGATAAGAATGGCGCGACCGTAACGAGCGTCAAGAGATAATCCTTCATCAGTTGCATCGAAACGATCTTCAAATTCAGAATTTAGGTCTCGATTTAGGTTTAGATCTAATATGTTGTCGGTATCGGCATTTGTTATAGGGCTGGCACCGGCGTAAATTTCTAAACTGTAGCCGCTAGAGCGGATACCTTCGGGGAAATCAATAAAACCGTCTCCGGAAAAATGACGAAAATTGGTGTAGTTAAATTCCGTTTCATAAATACAGAAAATAGGCAAATCATCTGGCGATTCGTTCTGAGTGGTTACTTCATCCCAAAATAGATATTCACTGGTATAATCGAATGAGGTAGAGCCAATAGCTATTGTTCCATCTGGCTCTAAATTTTTTATTTTAGTCATCACCATGCTGCCGTCAAACTCAGAGTCTTGTCGTGCTTCGTTAACAACGAAAGACACTGAATTAAGTTCAGTAAAATCATTATTGGCGGCAAAGATGATATCGCCGTAATAGAGATTAATGACAACCTCGGATGATGAAATGGTAACGTTCTCCTTTTCAAGGGTCCAGTCTAGGCAATGATAGAGTTCTCCTTCGCCCTCTGGGTTTTGTTTAATGGTAACCAGGCTGCGAAAACTGTCTTCAATGATAGTACCGTCTTCATAAATCCAGTTGCCTGTTATTACCCAAACGCCAGATAAGTCTTCGGTATTAACGGTCTCTTTGATCGGTGCGGCTTGGGTTTCGCGAATAATATCATCCATGCTCAGCGATTCAGCATCAGATGAATTTGAGGAAGAAGATGAACCACCACCGCATGATACTGCTGTCAAAAAAATGGAAGACACAGCCAGTAATCTTTTTAAATCAATAATACACCACATATTTTTCTTCTAACTCTCACTAATTCAATATTGTCCAATAATTTAAATGTTTTCTTCGCGTTAACGATCTGGCACATTTTCTACAATGCCGCTCTTTTAAATTTAATCCTAGTTAAATAGTTGGCTCTATCCAAGTCCCTGCTTATCGTTACTATTCGATGTTTTTGTCTGTCACAATATTAGCTCGGTCAAGCGCGCCGATATCTAAAACGGGAGCGGCATCGATATGCTCAGCATCCATCATTTGTGCGACGCGCTGTAGTGAACTGATAATCATACTTTGCTCCCAATCTTTCAAGTCACGAAATTGTTTTACGAAGTTTTCTTGTAACGGCGTAGGGGCTTCTTTAACAGCTTCGCTGCCTTTATTAGTTAAGTATGCATGTACCTTTCGCTTATCGGTTTGCGATCTTTCACGATAGATATAATCACGGGATTCCAAGCGATCGAGGATGGTTGTTACCGTGGCTTGGCTTAAGGTAATTTCTTTTGCGAGTTCACCGATGGTGACTTCTCCTCTGTCGCGTATGGCTTGTAATAATAACAACTGTGGCGAAGTGAGCCCTGTTGTCTTGTTTAAATGACGGGAATGCAGATCAGTGGCGCGGATGACTCGCCGCAGGGCTATTAATACTTCCTCTATGCGATCAGCCTGTTCCATAGCTAACTTGCTCCGTAAAAGTCGTAGATCAACGAAAAAGTTAGTATACGAAAAAACGGATGGCTATGCAGACTATGTACTTATAAATTGTTTTATATGCAGGTGATTTGGCTATAAATTGATCTGCCCGGATTGGGTGCTGCAGATGGTGGTAAGATCGCAAGCGATCATTAGCTGCCCTTCAATCATGATTGTTCCGCGGACTGGGTTGTCTTCTGACATCTGGCCTTGCCTTTCAGTCGTAATATCCGCGGGATCTATGTGTATAATTTGCTCTACACGGTCTACCACAACGCCATATTTGCCTTGAAGTGTTTCAATAACAATGATTTTTAAATCACTGGTTTCTCGATTAAGGTTGAAGTCAAGATTAAACAGAGCCCATCCCGAAAAAACGGTGATTACTTCGCCACGTAAATTTAACATGCCCCATACCGACGGTGGTGCGCCAGGGACCTCATTAAGATCCTGAAAGCGAAGTACTTCTTTCACGGCGGTAACAGTATGACAATAGTGCTCATTGTCTACTATAAAGACGATCCAATCTTGTAGCATAAATTTATCATGGGTAATAAATGGTCTTTAATCTATATATTTAGATCTCTATAGATTATAATACTAAATGTTTTTTTATTTCCAATTTAAAAATTGCAGAATTACAATAAATTAGACGTTAAAGGTTGGTTTTGGGATTGGGCGAAGAACATTTTGATGCCTGATTATTATTAGAATTCTAATGAATAACAATGATGGCGATAGTCGTTCTTGAGCAATCTGACACCAAAATTAATGCACGCGAACCTCGTCCTGATGACGGGTATGCTATCAATCAATTAGTGTCTCGTTGCCCCCCATTGGATGAAAATTCCCTGTATTGCAATTTATTGCAGTGCACACATTTTTCCGCAAGCAGCGTATTAGCTGAAATTGACACTGAGATAGTTGGATTTATTTCCGGTTATATCAAGCCGGGGCAAGCCGATACTGTCTTTATCTGGCAGGTCGCTGTCGATGAGGCGATGAGGGGGTGTGGGCTAGCGAAAAGGATGTTGTTTGAGCTGTTGCACCGCCCGGCCTGTGACAACGTTTGCTTTTTAGAGACTACGGTGACTCCTGGTAATAAGGCTTCAGAGGCGTTGTTCATTCGCTTGGCTCAAAAACTCAATACTAACTGCCAAGAATCTATACTTTTTGAGTGCGAAAAACATTTTTCTGGACGGCATGACAGTGAGCGTCTTTTTAGAATCGGGCCTTTTAGCTTAAGCGACACAAACAGTCAGTGAAGCTGCGATGTTAGATTAATAAATATTTAGGATTTTTTTATGATTGTAAGAAATTTGGAAGACGCTAAAAGTAGTGAACGGAGAGTTGACAGCAGTGGCTGGAACAGCGTAAGGCTTTTGCTTAAAAATGATGAGATGGGTTTTTCATTTCACATTACGACGATATATCAGGGCGCAACGTTAGAGATGCACTACAAAAATCATCTCGAATCGGTTTACTGTATATCAGGTGAAGGAGAAATAGAAGAGCTAGCTACGGGTGCTGTCTATCCAATTAAAGTCGGAACAATGTACGCTCTAGATAAGCATGATAAACATATTGTTCGCGCAAAGACTGAGATAGTGATGGCCTGTGTTTTTAATCCTCCGTTAAGCGGCAAAGAGGTTCATGATGCGACAGGTGCCTACCCACTAGAAGCCGAAGAAATCAGTGATTAGATTACAGTAATCTAATCATGGAACTTACCGGCCTTTTGCCGAGTAAGATGCAAACATCTTATGAACGCTATGGTATTGATAAGCTTTGCCTTTTTTCTTGTTTTCTTTCTTGGTATCGGTATTGCTGCGGCGAGCCGCAGTCGGAAGACGACTCGTGATTACTATATTGCTAGTCAATCCGTTGCTCCCTGGGTTGTTGGCTTGTCTGCTGTTGCCACCAATAACAGCGGCTATATGTTTATTGGTGTTATTGGCTATACCTACACTACCGGACTGCCAGCTATATGGTTAATGCTGGGGTGGATTGCTGGCGATTTTATTGCTTCGCTATTTATTCACCCGGCTATTAGTAGAGTGACTGCAGAAAAAGGTCATTGCAACTATGGTGCGTTGCTGAGTCAATGGTTAGGCGAGCCATACAAAAAGCTAAGCATTATCATTTCAATTGTTTCGATTGTTTTTTTGCTATCCTACGCTAGCGCACAACTGGTAGCAGGTAGTAAGGCAATGCATACTATAATTGGCTGGCCCACTTCCGCGGGGGCTGTAGTAAGTGCGCTAATTATTGCAATGTACTGTTTTTTTGGCGGTATTCGCGCGTCTCTGTGGACTGATGTCGCCCAATCCACAGTAATGATTTGCGCTATGGCAATGTTATTTTTTGCTGCCGTTGAAAACCAAGGCGGATTCAATGAAGTTGTATCGAAGCTGTCCCTTGTTGAAGGCTATTTAGATTGGTTTCCTCCTGCTAGTCAATTGGTTATGCCTGGCGTTACTGGAATTATTCTATTTGTGTTAGGTTGGGCGGTAGCAGGGGCCTCTGTTATCGGGCAGCCGCATATTATGGTGCGCTTTATGACAATGGCGCCTGACCGTAAACTATGGGTTGCTCGTCTCTGGTATTATGTATGGTTTACATTATTTTATTTGTTAGCCACCGCCGTCGGTTTGTTGTCAAAACTTTATTTTGTCGGCGGTGGCCAATTTGATGCAGAGCTAGCCTTGCCGCTTATGGCAAACCAACTTCTACCGCCTTTTTTTGTTGGACTTATTATAGCAGGTATCTTATCTGCGACCATGTCAACCGCGGATTCATTAATACTTAGTTGCTCATCGGCTTTGACTCAAAGTCTTTTTCCTCGCATCTTTAATTCAATTACGATGGTGAAGGCTGGTACGTTGATAATGATTGGAGTGGCGTTGCTAATAGCCTTAGTTAACTCTGCAAGTGTTTTTAATTTAGTGATTCTATCTTGGTCCGGCTTGGCTAGTGCCTTTGCACCGCTGCTGATTGTGCTTGTATTTGGGAAACGTCCATCTGAATATGTGAGTTGTGTAATGCTTTTCTCTGGACTCGCAATGGCTATTGTGTGGCGTATTTTAGGGCTTCATACTAAAATTTACGAAGGCATGCCTGGGATTGCAATGGCACTGACTGTCTATCTCATTTGGCATTTTATGAATAAGCAAAAACTCAAAACAGTTAAGACTTCAAGCGACGGCTAGTAAATATCGGTCTAGGTTGCGCTGATTTTAGTTAGCATTGGCAAGATATAGGAACTTCAAGTACATAGCCTTGGGTTTTGGTGGGTAAGTCAATCTTGAGGTTTGTAACCCTGAGTTGGGGAAAACTTTCGGCGAGCTCAGTGGATAGTTCTGTAAAAGGCTTTCGCCCAGTGTCGCTGATGAGAAAGCGTTTTTCCTTATGCGGTGGGTGCTGGTTGTCATTATAGGTGCCACAACCAAACCGGATCAGCCTTTTGATATGGCTTTTCATGGTTGCGTTATAACAGATATCGGCTCCCAAAATGTAATCAAACTGGTTGATGTCTGTTGGCGATATTTCTTCAAGACCGGATGCTATGCTCGTGATATTTATGTTGTTGCGATCAGCAATCAGTTTTTGATAAGGCAATACCTGCGTGTCGATATCCAATGCTGTCGCGCAAGCTTGAAAGTGTCTAGAAACATAGGTGGTCAATACACCCCAACCAGCACCCAGTTCAAGTACTCTCGCGCCAGTTGGTAGGGGATTTAGCCTCAGGTAATGCATCATCAGGTAACTACCCGGCCACACGCGACAGCCAAAATTCTTTGGCCGAAACCCTTTTTCTTGTAAAGCGTGAACGGACGGGTGGTTGGGTTTAACGATGTTTATTCCATCCACCCAAAATGAGCGTTGTCTATTCTTAAAACTTTTTGCTTGGTTCATTTAAGAAACTTGCGCATGGCATTTGGATAGTGTTGCAATTACACTAGCAGTTAAAATAGCGAGGCCATCTTCCAATACTGATTCTTCAATAGTTAACGGGCAAAATGCTTTAACGACTTGTCCTCGATTGCCTGACGTTTCCACAATGAGGCCGCGTTGAAAAGCCTGTTGCGTAATTTCTTCAGCGATTTCACCGCTGGCACATTCTAGCCCCTGCATCAGGCCGCGACCTTTGCAACGTAGGCGTGTAACACCAAATCTAGCTGACAATGATTTAAATGCCTTAGTAATCAGTTGAGCCTTGTGTGCAATCGATTGTTCGAAGTCACTATTGGTCCAATAATGTTTTAGCGCAGCGGTGGCAGTAACAAAAGCGTGGTTGTTACCCCGAAAAGTACCGTTGTGCTCTCCCGGTTGCCAAATATCTAATTCAGGTTTTAGTAAAACAATAGCCATTGGCAACCCAAAGCCACTCAAGGATTTGGAAAGCGTGATAATGTCAGGCTGAATGTCATATGATTCAAAACTAAAAAAAGTACCCGATCTACCGCATCCTGCTTGAATATCATCAACAATTAGCAGCATATCATGTTTGCGACAAAGAGCACTTAGCCCTTGTAGCCACTTTTTCTCCGCGACATTTAGCCCGCCTTCACCCTGGATTGTTTCGATAATGACTGCTGATGGTAGGTCAATACCACTCGATGGGTCTGATAGTTGTCTATCCATCATTTTGAGTGTATCAACATCCCAACCATGATAACCACAGTAGGGCATACGTATGATGTGTTGCAGTGGAATACCTGCTCCCTCGCGGTGATGACGGTTGCCCGTCGCAGAGAGGGCTCCTTGCGTAACGCCATGAAAACCGTTGGTGAACGCAATAATATTAGTGCGCCCCTTAACCTTGCGGGCGAGTTTTAGCGCTGCCTCTACCGCATTTGCACCCGTCGGGCCAGTAAATTGCAGATGATACGACATCTCTCTTGGCTCAAGTATTAGGGTCTTAAATGTTTTTAAGAATTCTTCTTTGGCGGAGGTGTGCAAATCAAGGCTGTGGGCAATACCATCATGCTCAATATAATTGAGTAGCGCTCGCTTTAGAACAGGGTTGTTGTGACCATAATTGAGTGAGCCAGCCCCGGCTAAAAAGTCTATGTACCGTTGGCCGTACTTGTCTGTCAGTAGGGCGCCTTGTGCCTTATCGAAAACAGCGGGAAAAGCGCGTGCGTAACATTGTACATTGGATTCTAGCTCACTAAATATGTCCATAAATTGCCCTAACTTGATAAGTCGCTCGTTGGATTAGGCTCTAATTGTTTTTGGCTTGTACACAAGCCATTAGTCTAGAGACCAAACTCACCGAAATTCGCTTTTAGTTGGCTCCAATTTTTAGTTGATCAAAGTAAAAATACTTAAACATCTAATTATTATACATGTAAATAAAATCAATCTATGATTGACAACAAATCCACATATATTGAGTAAATTACAGGCCCATTAGTCAGTTATAGCCTAATTAGCTCCTAATGATACCTAAAATATATTTAGATATCTAAATGAAATGAAGTGGATTATGACAAAGTGTAGGTAATTAAGTAGAAATTGTTTTAAGTGGTCTAATATTTTGATGTATAAATAAACAGAAGTGGATAGAAAGGTAAAAACCCACAGATGAGTGATTGCGTATTGCCTTTCTCGGCTGCACCAGAAATTGTTTAAGTTGCTCATGCAGCTGATTCTAGATACTCACGGTGCCTGGCATCAAAAATATCGCCAATCAGTACGATGTAGTTCATATGATTCAACCGCTTTCGTTGAAACTCGTATTTTCAACTAATTTAGTTGAATTCGTGTGATTATAAATCAATCTGTATCGAATATAGATATTTAAAAGCGAGATAAATGTATTTGGACGAAGAACACAAAGCAAAACTCCGATTACATTGGCAAGTATTGCAACCGGAATTCAAAATAACTTCATGAAGAGGTGTTTGGCGCAGCCTCTGATATAGGTCGGTTTATTAGCAAAGGACAAAGCGAAAAGAATTAGTCGTTATGCTCTACTGCAAAGAAATGACTCTTCGCTAAGTTTTGGCGCGACCGGCCGGCACCCTAAATTACTCTTGAGTATGGTCGCTTCGTCGATATTGTCTGATAGATAGTATTTTAGATTAGTGAGCACATACAAGTATCGAAAGCTGCCAATGTTGGATCACAAAGCGCATTTTTTGGGCGCACAGATTAAGCTTTTTATGTCTTTTCTTTTTATAGCTTTTACCAATTGCCAACCAGTTCACTCAATTCCAAATGAGTTCTCGAAAAGGGTTTGTTATAAAAGATCTAGTGGAGGGAGTGGAACATTATAACTATAGCAATACGGTCATTTGTTCCGCAAAGCTGTCGTTCTGCAACGTTGGGTTTCAAATAATCCAATTCATAAAGCGAATACAAAAACATTGGATATCAATAAAACTTTCTTGGAGTTCACAGCTATGAATAAACTCTTCGCACTCTTAGTGATGACAATCGGTATCTCAGCCTGCGACACTTCAACATTGCTCCTCTTCAGATTTACTGATTAACGGTGGGTTTGAAGACAATGTGTCCGGTGAAAACGAATTTCCAATCGATATTGATACCGACGCGAATTATCTCAATGGCTGGACCCTGCTTGGATCAGGTGCTGACAATACTTGTTCGCTGTATGAATCTAACTGGGACTTCTGGGGATCGGGGTTGGTTGCCACAAATGGCCAATACCTTGGCTTTAACAGTAGCAACGGCCGGTTTGGCGATGGGATTGAGCAGACCTTCGCGACCAGCATTGGT
>JANQMK010000074.1 GCA_028280085.1 Pseudomonadales bacterium | reverse complement strand
CCTGTTCCATCAATTCAGCGATAAAAGCTTGGCCAGTAGTCGTAGTCGCCAAGCTTAGCCCCCCGCTACGTGATACTACGCCTCGATAAATACGGTCGTGATAAGAGCCCTCGCTGGCCTTACCTGCTAATACAAGATCGAGATCTGACGTCAATTGTGCTCGCTCATACACAACCAACGCTAACCGATGGCTCATAGCGGTTCTACCCAGTTGGTACGTGGCCAGCAAGCTGGCCACGTCTATCGCGGGATAATCATTTAAGTACTGTTGCACTGCCTCGGCATAATGTATCAACTGTGGTGCGGTTTGAGCCGATAGCACTAACAAACGCGGCACGCTGTCCATAGCTTGGTCAGGGTCACTTTCGCTGATATATCGCGCTCCAGAATTCCGGTCTATGTGCTCTTCTATCACGACATGAGCATTAGTACCGCTGCGGCCAAATGAGCTTACCGCACCTAATCGTTTTTCATCATTATTAGTCTGCCAAGGCCGCGCTGTTTTATTGACATAGAATGGGCTAGCTGACCAATTAATATAATCATTCTCAACATCACAATGTATACTCGCAGGAATCGTCTGCTGCTGTAATGCATACAGAAGATTGACGACACTCACTAAACCTGATGCCGCCAAGGTATGGCCTAAGTTGCTTTTATTACTGGTCAATGCGCAGTAGCTTCGCTTCGGCGTACGTGCAGCAAATACCTCTTGTAAGGCATTGATCTCGACCGGATCACCAAGTTTGGTACCGGTGCCATGCGCTACCACATAGCCCAGTCGCTCAACATCGATTTCATAACTATCATAGATTTCGCTTAACAATGCAGCTTGCGCATCGCCGCTTGGCGCTGTTACACCGTTAGTTTTACCATCAAAATTAATACCACTACCTTTCACTACGCCATAAATCGGATCACCGTTAGCGGTAGCTTCCGCCAATCGTTTAAGCACTACAACAACCACGGACTCGCCACAAACAATACCGTCTGCCTCAGCAGAAAAAGCCCGACATTGCCCTCGACGCGATAACATGCCTGCTTGGCTCATTACTACATAGTTTAATGGGCTCAGTAGCAGCGAAATACCCCCCGCCAATGCCAACTCGCTCTCACCAGTCTGTAAACTCAGACAAGCTTGGTGTAGTGCGACTAAGCTCGATGAGCAAGCGGTATTGATAGCTACTGTCGGTCCTCTAAAGTTCAAACAATACGAAAGTCGCGAAGAAATCATCGCAGCCCCACCGGTACTAACACCGAAACCTACATCCGCTAGTTGATCGCTATGAGTGCCATCTCCGAGGGGCTGGGATTGACTTTCTTCCATGCCAATAAACACACCCACCTTCGCTTGATTTAATGCACATGGATCAATGCCAGCATCTTCTAGAGCATGATAAGCGATCATCAGTAGTAGTCGCTCTTCCGCCGGCATGCATGCTGCTTCTCGCGGCGAAATTTCGAAAAATAGTGGGTCAAAATCGTCAACCTGCGACAGTAACCCGGCTCTATTTAAATAAGATTTCGCCGGGTGCTGACCACTACTGTCATAGTAAATATGGTTCGCTCCCCAACGCAAACTCGACACTTCCTCTACCGCATCCGTGCCATTCAGCAACAACTGCCACAATTCTGTTGCGCTAGCTGCACCGGGGAACCGACCACTTACCCCTATGACGGCAAGTTCAGTTTGTTTCGGCAACCGATCTTTGTCGCGTGCCGATAGATCAACGGTCTTAGCCTTCACGGCTCTACGATGGGCCTGCGATTGGTTGGATGAGGATAGGTTGGATGAGGATAGGTTAGACGCTGCGGTCACTCGATCATCGCCTAAGGATGTAGCTTCCACTGGCGCAGTGCGAGCAGTGTTGACCGGCGCTCGGTACAGCGCATCCAGCCGAGCGCCAAATTTGTCAACCAGATATTGACTTAAACGCGATAACGTACTGTGACTAAAAAACACCGACGGCTGTATAGCGACGCCATAAAGTTTACCTAACTCGCGAGCAAAATTAGTTAGACTGATGGAGTCGAAACCAAATTCAGTCAACGGCATGTCATCGCTTTGTTCGGATACCGTGATGGAAAGCATACCTTCAACGAGTTTTTTCATATCGTATCGCACACAAGCCAATAGGCTCATGCCGTGTAATGACGGACGCCATAATACTCCATCGGCAGATTTATCTGCATTAGCACTATCTACAGGAATATTGTCAACAGAATGCTGTTCTATAGCACCATCAATGTTGTCAGCATTCTCAATGCTTACCGGGCTATCAGCTTGAGGCCAAGCCGGTGAATATTTTCGTTGTAATATATTATTGAGTCGAGGACCGTTTCCACACATCAATAAGGCATGGTTATAGCCACTCCTCAACAACTGTTCAAATACCGGCAAACCTTCGTCCTGCGTCAACCACTTCTGGCCACTACTTTTCAAATATGCAGTTGTTGCCTCGTCATCGCCAGTCATACCGCCTTCTCGCCATAGCGGCCAGCTAATAGCAAGTAACTTTGGCTCAGTATTATCGATACCAGCTCCTGCGTTTTTACCATCGCCTTGCACCGAATTAAGGCCCGATAATTGGCTTAATGCCAGCTGAAAACGCTTACCCACCGCGTAACTACAATTACCAAAATCGCCAAGCACTGCTGACGACGAGGAGAAATAACACTGCCAGTCGCAATCTTTAAAAGCTTCTCGCACAGCCAATGTGCCATCGACATTGGCTGCCAACACGTTATTAAATGATTCCCAATCCGTTTCTGTTAGCGGTGCATGGCCTTCAAGGCCAGCGGCGTGCATAACACCATCAATAACTTCTCCCCGTGCCTTCATATCAGCTACTAATGATTGTAAACCTAAGGTATCGCAGCAATCGATTGACTCATAGCGTGCCGACGTCGCTCCCAGCGTCAATAGCTCAGTTAATATAGATTCATGCTCAGTTTCGTGGGCTGAGCGGCCCAACAAAATAACGTGAGCCTGATACTGGCTCGCCAAATAGCGCGCAAATAACTGGCCTAGCCCGCCCATACCACCAGTAATCACGTAACGCCCTTGGGTTTTAATCACTCCACCGCTACGCCGATCACTGTTATCCGTTAGCTTTGATAATGGTTGTAATGATGATGTTTGCAATGATAATGATTGAAACGATAATTTTTGACAGTTGTTGTCGATATATCGGTAGACACCGGCTCGCTCAAAACCACTGATAATCGCATCAACCGTCGGCGCATTGTAGATAATAGTCAACGGTAAATCTGGCATCGCTAAGCCGATTGAACGCTCATAGCCAATCCAAGATTGTGTATAAGCAGAACCGTCTTGCCCAACTAAAATAATCTGTCGCACTATTTGCTTGATAGTTTGGGAGTTGGTCGCATGCCGGTTGATATTTTGAAGCTGATTTATAGTCTGTAATAGACGAAAGATATCCTTGATGGTATCCCGCCCTCGCTCAGGCGCCGGACGATAGATAATAGTGGTACGGATTTCTTTGCTGCTGTCGCTGTTATTTTGGCTGCCGGCCATAACAGAGCTATCATTGTCAGTTATTAATCCAGTGTCAATTATTAACCCACTGTCAGTTATTAACCCTAACCCTTCGTTGAGTTGAGTTACTGACTGCCAGGTTTTACCGAGTCGTCGCGTGCTATTGGCAAGCCCAATCGCAATTTCATCTTGAATACCAATATAGATTACCCGCTCAACGCGAGATAAGATCACTTGGTATGAGGCAGTATTATACCCATCAAAAGGAGACCAATATTCTCGATACAGGTGAGGAGATGCCACTTCCTCCGATTCTATATGTTCGGTACCGTTATGATCTGGTTCAGATAGCATCGTGTTAGCAGCATCCCGCGTATCACCGTCGATATCATGCTGAGAATGATTGCGATTGAATTTTTTGCCGTCGGTAAGCCAATATTCGTCTTCAGCAAAAGGATACGTGGGTAAGCCAGACATGCGTTGTACGATTAGTCGCGCGTAACAATCACTCCAGTCAACGTCAACACCATGCACCCACAGCTCAGCAAGTTTGTTGAACTCCCCACTGGCGGCTAGGCCGCGAATAAAGTCTTTATCAGCTGCTGTGTCACCAATACTGAAAACATGGTCGTTATTAATAACAGTCCTATATAAACCGGAGCAAGATATATCAGAGCTAAATTGATTTGATATTAGCAGCTTTAAATCACGTAACAACTGCTGGCGGTCGTCAACTACCAGTGCCAAGCGATGAGACATGGCATCTCGCCCCACTTGATAAGTGTACAACACACGCGCTAAATTAATGTCTTCATGCTTTTCTATGTATTGATACAACCGTTCAACATAGCACTGCAGTTGTCGAGCCGTTTTTCCAGATAAAACCAGCAACCCCGGTAATTGCAGCTCGCTAATATCAATAGGGTTATTAATATCAGCAGAGTTAGCTGAGGTGTGGATTGAGTCATTACTATTACCGATATATTCTTCTAATACCACGTGAGCATTAGAACCACCAAAGCCAAAAGAACTTACACCTGCTCGGCGCGGTAACACACAACCTGTGTTATCTTTTAAGATTGGCCATGGCTGATTGTCATGAACAATGTAAAACGGGCTGGAAGACAAATCAATATACGGATTTAGCGCTTCGCAATGGAGGCTTTTTACCAGAGTCTGATATTTTAGCTGCAATAAAACTTTAATTACCCCGGCTACACCAGCTGCCAACTCCAAATGCCCAATATTAGTTTTTACTGAACCTAGGCCGCAGTGTTTTGGATGAGTTGATAGATCTACAGTCTGGTGGTTTACAGTTTCGTGATAAAGGGTATCAAACGCCGTCTTTAAACCATTGATCTCTACAGGATCACCCAGCGGTGTGCCCGTACCATGGGTTTCAATATAACCTATAGAGCGAGGATCAATACCGGCTTTGCGATAGACGGCTTTTAGCAATGCGGCCTGGGCCGTTGGATTGGGCGCAGTCAGTGAATTAGCCCGCCCGCCATGGTTTTCAGCACTGGCACGAATCACCGCGTAAATATCGTCTCGCGATTGCTCCGCGGCACTCAGCGGTTTCAGAAACAACATTCCCACCCCTTCACCCCGTACGAAACCATCTGCATGGGCTGAGAAAGTCTTACAACGGCCGTCTAGACTTAACATACCAGATTTATTCAGAGCAATATGCCCAATTGGGCTTACAAGTATATGTACCCCACCGACAATAGCTTGTTCGCACACACCAATCTGAATCGCTTCGACGCCGCGATGAATTGCTACCAAGGCACTAGAACATGCCGTTTCAATAGGCTCACTGGGACCATGCAAATTAAGCAGATAACTCATTCTATTGGGTCCGATCGACGGTACAACACCCATCGCCGCATAACTATCAACATCGATATCATGCTGTCGCATCAGGTCGCTATAACCACTACTACCGGTTCCGATGTAAAGCGCTGTATTGGTTCCCGATAAACTACGCGTAGCATAACCGGCATCCTCTATCACCTGCCATATCCCTGTCATCAACCAGCGCTGCTGAGGATCCATCAGCTGTGCTTCTCGCGGGGAGATACCAAAGAACAAGGGATCAAACTCAGCCACACCAGAGATAAAACCACCCCATTTTATTTCGGTCTTATTAGCTTGGCTGTGGCAATCGCCATAAATTGCCTGCCAATCCCAACGGTCCGAAGGCACTTCGCTAATGCAATCTTTGCCTTCAACTAGGTTCTGCCAAAATGATGCTAAATCCCGTGCCATGGGGAATCGTCCACTCACACCGATAATAGCGACGGGCTCGGTTACCTGACTCGAGTTAGCTATTTTTGATTCGTTGCGGCAATTAGCACTGAAAGCAGACCGTCCCACCCTAAAGCTTTGCGTTGATATGCCAACGTTATCTATTCGCGCCACATGTAGCGGTCTTGAATGAGGTTGTGAAATAGAGACATGACTAACACGATGAGGCTGTTTATTAGTAACATTCAACCGCCCGATAAAATGATCTCGGTAAGTACGCAGCAAATAGCTAGCAAAGCTGCCAACTGTTGGATGCTCAAAAAATAGAGCTGGGGTCAGTTCCAAGCCATAAGTTTCATTTAGCTGATTAGCCAATTTGGTTAACTTAATTGAATCAAAACCAAAACCACCCAATTCATCATCTACACCAATCTCACTCGGTTTGATTTGGAGTAACGCAGATATACTGTCAATCAGCATTTGCTGTAATTGCTTGTGTAACTGCTGTGATTCAGGCTCCGTGTCGAATGCCTGCGGAGGTGCAATCTGCTCAACTGCCGTTGTCTGATACTCCCGCGTAGCCGACCCTGACAAATTCCGGTCTGTCGACAACAGCTTGAGCTTTATCATATCAATGTCACCGGACAGCACCATTAGCTGCGGACTGTGAAGACTTAGCCCCTGATAAAATGCTTTTATTCCTTGTGCTGTCGCTAGTGCCGTCATACCCGTCTGACGGGTAATCAATCGCTGTACTTCTCGGTCCAGTTCCATGCCACCGTGTTGCCAGAAGGGCCAGTTAATCGACAGACTCTGACCCTGACGCTGACCAGCAGCCACCAGTTGTCGGCGATAAACCATATAATGATCCATGAAGGCATTAGCGGCAGCATAATCCGTTTGGCCCGCATTACCTAATACGGCTGACACAGAAGAAAACGCCACAAGAAAATCTAACGTCAGATGTTGACTTGCGACATCCAGATTAACTAAGCCGGACACCTTCGGTCTTAATACCAATTCCAGATCCGTCAGCGATTTATTTGCTATCCACTGATCTTTAATCAGGCCCGCGCTATGAATAATGCCATGCAGCCCACCATATTCTTTCGCGACAACCTGCAGCAGCTTATCAACGGCCATTTTATTGCTGATATCCAGCGTGTGGTAAACCACAGTCGCGCCCTGCGTTTGCAGCATTTGCAGCTGTTTCTCTACATCGGGCTTTAGTTCAACCGGCGTGGAACGACCAGTAACTATAATGGTGGCTCGGCTAGTATGTGATGCAATTTCTTTAGCAAACAATAGGCCCAAACCGCCAGCGCCACCGGTAATCAGGTATACTCCATGTTCACGCCACGGCTTTAATTGCTCGTCAGCAACTGGACCAATAGGTAGCCACTGTTTAACATAACGCTGCCCCTGTCGATAGCTAATTTCATTCGCTAACGGTGGCTGACTATTGACGCGAAGTTTTTCTGCCACGCTTTCAGCATTCTCTGTGGACTCAACAATGATCAGCTGCATGACTAGCTGCGAATTTTCGTGTTGTGCTGACTTCAACAAACCACTTAGCCCTGCCAATGGCGCCGTATTATCAGGGACAACAACTTGCAATAACGTCCTGCCTAGTGGCTTCGATTGTAACAGGGCCTGTAATAGTTTAACTATTTCACTCACATAGTAGCTGTAGCGCGCAGCCAAGCTTGTTACTTGCGCGGAACCGACGCCTTCAGGGACACCATCAAGATAACGGCAGGTTACTGGTACAGAGCCGATATTCGAGCCCGGTAGTTGATCAGGCAGTTCTACCAATTCCGGCAGTTCACACACAATCACTATTTGTTTGGTATAGCGCTGTTCACCATAGTTTTCCGGCAATAACTGCTCGAGTGGCACCGCCTGCCACCGCGGGCTCAATAACAAGGTCTCTATGTTCGATGGAATGTCGTCAGCTATTAACTGGCCGCTGGAATCTGAGGTATTCGTTGATGTGTCAAGAATATCTGAGATCCAGTACCGTTCCTTAGCAAAAGGATAAGCCGGCAAACAGATACGTCGTGGTTTATCTTCACCGTAAAGCTGCGACCAATCAACACGTAGCCCCTTCACCCACATGCTGAGTAACTTGGCATACTTCTTCTTTGCTATCCATTGCTGTACCGCCTGCTCGATATCATCATCAAACACCATTGAGGATAAAGCTTCTTTGTGCTTTTTAACCTGGCCAACGTAACAGTCTGCTATCGATGGATCATCCGCCAAAAAGCCCGTTAACTTCTCAACTAATACGGAACTCGTATCCGCTATTAAGCCTAGGCGTGCATTCATCGCTTCTCGGCCAAGCTGCAGCGTATAAGCAAGGGATGGTAAATCTATTACTGAGTTGCCAACAGCCATGCCGTCTTTTTCTGGAGCGGTGTTTGCTTTGCCTGTCACTTGAGATGTAACTTGAACCGTAATTTGAGCTGCAACTTGGCTATTTGCCAGTAGTTCTAGCAAATCTTTAGCACGTTGCTTTAGCTGCGCATGAGTCCGAGCAGAAAGAACAATCAGCACAGGTTCAGCAACCAATTTAGACGCATTCGACTGCAAAATATGTGGCCGAGTATGACCATATTCCTCAACGATAACATGGGCATTGGCACCACCTGCGCCAAACGATGAAACACCTGCTAGTCGGGGTATTGCTTTGCCCGCTAACGTCATTTGCTGCCACGGCGCTAACGACTGATTAACGACGAATGCTGTTTTATCAAAGTTAATATTGGGGTTTAGTTTATCGGCATGCAAACTAGCAACCAACTGGCCGTGCTTCATCTGCAGCATTACTTTGATTAAACCCGCTATTCCCGCCGCTGCTTCTAAATGGCCGATATTTGATTTTGCCGAGCCGATTTGGCAAAACCCCACCTCGTTAGTATCCTTCGCAAAAGCTTGTTGTAAGCCGGTTATCTCAATGGGATCACCCAGAGCAGTACCCGTACCGTGAGTTTCAATATAGCTAACATGTCTAGCGTTGATCTCAGCTTTATCTAACGCATGTCGAATCAGTTGCGCTTGAGCCATCGGATTTGGTACCGTATAGCCGTTAGTTCTACCACCATGATTAACATGGCTAGCGCGAATCACACCATGTACTATATCTTGGTCCTGTTCAGCCGTTGATAATGGCTTTAATAGGATAACACCGACACCTTCCCCCGGCACAAAACCATTACCACCGGCGCCAAAGCTTTTACATTGGCCGTCATCTGACAACATCCGCAGCGCGCAAAGGTTAACATAACTGGAGGGATGCAAATAAAGATTTACCCCACCGGCTAACGCCAGCTGACACTCTCCGCGGTGAATATGCTCGCAAGCCTCATGTATAGCCGTCAGTGACGAAGAGCACATAGTATCGATTGGCATGCTAGGGCCACGCACATTGAGAAAATAGGATAAACGATTGGCTAACGAGCTAAACGATGTATGTGGGTATAGCTTTTCGCCCTGATGCCAAAGATCGGCACCGTACAACTCGAACCCCGTTTTGGTGATACCGGCAAAAACGCCCACCTGCTGTTGGTAGTCTTGCTTTAACATCTGCCGGGTATAGCCAGCATCTTCCAGAGCGTTCCAAGCGACTTGCATAAATAGCCGCTCTTGCGGGTCCATATTCATGGCTTCACGCGGAGAAATATCAAAAAACAAAGGGTCAAACTCAGCAAAACCTTCGACAAACCCGCCCCATTTGCTATAGCTTTTGCCCTGTGCTATGGCTGTTTCGATATCTGCGTGATAAAAATCCACCTGAGGCCAGCGCTCAGCAGGTATCTCAGTGATACAATCTTTCGCCGCCATCAAATTTTGCCAATACTGGGCTAGTGTTTCAGCCTGAGGAAAACGTCCGCTCATACCAATAATCGCGACGGGACCATCAGTCTTATATCCAGGTCTTTGCGCGCTGAGCCGTCGATTCTGCAAAGCAGTTTTCCCACGATCGCTTATTGATAACAATACAGGGGACGATGAGGATAATGTTTGCGGTGTCGAGAAAGAATTCGTTACGTTATCTAAACCAGTCCAAACCAAGCAGGTATCTCTATGGGCATGGACAAAGTAATTGGTCAACTCATCCAGTGTTTGATACTCATAAAATAGCGTTTTTGATATATCACCAAATACTGCCATCAAACGGTGGTTTAGCTGAGCGATCATGATGGAGTCAATACCGTAGGACTCCAGCATTTCATGCTCATCTACCTGCGACACGGGCATGCCTATCACTTCACCAAATACACTCTTAACCTTAATAACGGTTTTTTCATGCAGCAACACACTGTTCGTGTCAGACCGAGTAGGTGTTGATCGAGGTATAGGTGTTGA
>JANQMK010000063.1 GCA_028280085.1 Pseudomonadales bacterium | reverse complement strand
AAGAGGCGTGGCGCCGGGTAGGGGTGTTAACATAATACTCCCCGTTTCTGTTTGCCACCAGGTATCGACTATAGGGCAACGGCACTCGCCCACGGTGTTGTAATACCACTGCCACGCTTCAGGATTAATTGGTTCACCGACGGTGCCTAGCAGCTTTAATGATTTGCGTGATGTCTTGTTAACAAATTCATCGCCAAGTCCCATTAGAGCACGAATTGCTGTCGGGGCAGTATAAAAAATATTGACGTTATGTTTATCGACGATGTCCCAGCAGCGAGAGGCATCGGGATAGGTGGGTACGCCTTCAAACATCAATGTGGTTGCGCGGTTGGCGAGTGGCCCATAGATAATATAACTGTGGCCGGTGATCCAGCCGACATCAGCAGTGCACCAATAAATGTCGCCTGGGTGATAATCAAAAACGTATTTATGAGTCATGGCGGCCATGAGTAGATAGCCGGCGGTTGTATGTAACACTCCTTTGGGTTTGCCGGTGGAGCCCGATGTATAAAGAATAAAAAGTGGGTCTTCGGCATCCATTGATTCGGGCGGACAATCTGCGGCAACGGATTCTGCCACCTCATGGTACCAAGTATCCTTACTTTCATGCCAATCAACTTTATTGCCGGTGTGTCGTATCGTTAGCACTGTGTGAACGTTGGGGCAGCGACCAACAGCAATATCAGTATTTTTTTTCAAAGGTACTACTTTGCCACCTCGAATACCTTCGTCAGCAGTGATAACTGTTTGGCAGTCAGAATCAAGAATTCGATTCATTAATGCCTCCGGTGAGAATCCGCCAAAAACCACTGAGTGGATTGCTCCTATTCTCGTGCAAGCCAGCATAGCGTAGGCGGCTTCAGGAATCATCGGCATATATATGCAAACCCGATCTCCTTTTTTCACGCCGCGTTGTTTTAATACATTAGCAAAACGGCAGACATGTTGGTGAAGCTCTCGGTATGTAATTTTTTTATCGTCATTAGGATTATCACCCTCCCAGATAATAGCGACTTGATCGCCATGATCTTGCAAGTGACGATCAATGCAGTTGACGCTAACGTTTAATTGTCCGCCTATAAACCATTGGGCACGAGCTTCACTGAAATCATACTGACATACTTGTTGCCATTTTTGGTCCCAAAGTAGCATCTCGTTAGCTTGGTTAGCCCAGAAAGTGTCGGGCTGTTCTATCGACTCTTTGTACATTGCAAGATATTTATCATTATCTATGTAGGCATTCGCGGCGATGTCGGTTGGGACTGGGTAGACTTTAGCTTCGCTCATTTTTATATCCTTTTTATTCATCCAATCGTTTTTCTAGTTGATCTCGTTGGACACTAGAACAGGCAATATTGATAGCAGTTGAATGGTTTATATTCTGACTGAGTTTAACAGAATATGGTATTTTTTAATGCTGGCTATCGCAAGGAAAACTGGTCGAGATTTCATTATTCAGCCTCGTCCACCACATACTATCACAAATGTGAGCAAGTTAAGGCAAGCATGCGCAAGAACATGGATCAAATTATTTATTATTGTAGTATTTATACACCACGCTTTGTTGATCAATTATGCAAGGATTGGATATGTTTTAATGCCTACAGGCTTGCAATTGGCCGTATTCGTTCACACTGGTTTTAACGCCTTGATCGTTGTTCCACTATCACGGTAGTTCTAGGGTAACATTGTCAATAAGTCGAGTATTGCCTAAGTATACTGCCGCTAGTATTACTAGATCTGAGTTATCACTGGTAGCTGGAAGCAGGCTGTTGGCTTCACATACGGTAAAGTAATCGGGCTGAAGACCTGCGCTAGTTAATGTTTGTTTTGCCTTGTTTTCAAGGGGCGTGAAGTTAGTATCTCCATTTTGAATTGATTGCTTTGTTTCATTCAGTACCTTATAGAGCAACGGCGCAATAGCTCTTTCTTGTTCTGATAAATAGGTATTGCGTGAACTCAGCGCTAATCCTGTTTCATCTCTAACAATTGGCGCGCCGATAATATCGATGGAAAGGCAGAGATCTTTTACCATTTGTCGAATGACGGCAAGCTGCTGAAAATCCTTTTTACCAAAGATTGCAACGTTCGGTTGGACGATGTTAAACAACTTACACACTACAGTGGCTACACCGCTAAAGTGTCCAGGCCTGCTAGCGCCACAGTGTGTTTCCGAGAGCGTGGGAACAGAAACTAACGTCTGGCTGGTCGTGCCTGCAGGATACATCTCTTCATTATTAGGGCAAAATAGATAAGAGGTGGATGCGGCTATCAGCTTGTCTTTGTCGGCGGCGAGGGTTCTAGGGTATTTGTCGAGATCTTCATTGGCGCCAAACTGTAGAGGATTAACAAAAATGCTAGCAACAACTTCGTCGCAAACAGATGCGGCTTGCTGTACTAGAGCGAGGTGCCCGTCGTGTAAATTCCCCATAGTGGGCACAAAGCCAATGGTCTTGCCACTCTGTTTGGCCTGGCTAATTGCTTGCTGTAGGTCAGCTATCGTGTGGAATACTTGCATGGTAATCATGTCCTATTAAAAACAAACTGAAATACGAACGACTTTTGATAAATAGGTTATATCTTGTTAGTAGGTGATATGATGGCTATTTTTTAAAGCTGTGTTCAGCTGTGGGAAATTGGCCACTCTTTACTTCAGCGACATAGGCTGCCAATGCGCTGGGAATATCGTCGCACTCCAACAAGAAATTTTTTGCGAATTTCGGTGCCTTGGAGGTGATGCCCAACATGTCATACAGTACCAGCACTTGGGCATCGGTTACTGCACCAGCGCCAATGCCAATAACAGGAATATCCAGTGATTGAGTGATGGCTTGAGCGAGTGGCGTCGGAACACATTCCAGTAGCAGAATATCAGCACCGGCATCTTGTACTCTTAACGCATCTTCAGACATTTGTTTCGCGTGATCAAGTTGGCGCCCTTGGACTTTATAACCACCAAATTTATTGACGCTTTGGGGGGTCAGGCCCATATGAATACAAGAGGGAATGCCGCAACGGCTAAGCTGTTTAATTGTATCACTTAGCCAACTGCCGCCTTCCAGTTTTACCACTTGTCCACCTGCCTGCATTAGCTTACTGGCGTTGTTTAGCGTGTCACTTAAGGTGCCATAGGTCATAAACGGCATATCCGCCATAATTATTGAACGGGGATTCGCGCGTTTGACGCAGTTGGTGTGGTAAACCATCTGGTCAATGGTAACGGGTAAAGTGGAATCGTGACCTTGCAGTACCATGCCTAACGAGTCGCCGACCAATATACATTCAACGCCGGCATCGCTGATAATTTGTGCAAATGCGGCGTCGTAGGCAGCGATACAGGTAAACTTTTCTTTGGTTTCTTTAAAGCCTTGCAGGCTGCTTAGGGTAATTGCGCGCATATCTCAGTTCCTGTCTGCCATTATTGAGGTCTATGGTGGTATCTTAACCTTTCATTGTCAATCGTTAAGCTAGAGCACCTCCTCATCATTCAGAGGTGCCCTAGTATCAATAGGTGATGTTGGTTTGGTTGAGCTGTTTAATACCCTTTCGTGAACAGTGTTGGGCGAGACCAGCAAGAGCTCTGCCGTCAGGTAGAGTGAGATTTGCCGCGATATCATATAAGGGCAAGATGACAAAGTTTCTGTTCGTCAGTTGAGGATGGGGAATAGTTAAATTCGGCTCGTTAATGGTCAAGTTATCAATTAACAAAATATCTAAATCCAACGTTCTTGGACCCCATTTTACGTTTCTTGTACGATGATGACGACTTTCTATGGTTTGTAGTGTTGTCAATAAATCTAATGGCAATAGACTGGTTGCAATCTTTATAACACCGTTGATGTAATCTGGTTGACTACCCGGCCCTATCGCCGTAGTTTGATACCAGGGAGAACGGGCAATTAGCTGGCATTCGTTTAATGCGTCAATTTGCTGCACGGCCTGTTTAACATGGGTTAATGGAGAATCCAGATTAGAGCCGAGTGCAATATAAGCTGTTGAAGAGGTTGGCATGTCGGTCCTTGGTATTTTTACGCGTCTTTGGGTTTGTTTCTCCTCATGTCATAGATCTTGGCGGCTTCCTTCTTTTTCTTTTGTTGCGCGCGCTGTGCTTGGCGCTTTTTTTAAGGTCGTATGTCATGCTATCTTGCTCTTCACTTGATGCATGTTGAAATCGAGTCCACCACTCGCCTTTATCTTTCACATCTTCGCCAGCTTGTTCTCGTAGCAGTAAAAAGTCGTAAGCTGCTCGAAAACGTTTGTGTTCTAGCGTGCGCAATATATTCTTGGCTTGAATATTTTCTAGTGGTCTTTGAAGGTCCCATATCTCTCGCATTGGTATAGAAAAGCGTTTGGGTATTGAGGTGACTATGAGTTGACGTTGAATAGTTAGTTGATAGGCTTCTTGTCGTACCTGGGTCTTGGGAATTTCAGATGACTGCAATTGGCTAGTTTGTTCTCTCATTTCTGGCCATAGAAATACGGCAAATAAAAATGCTGGCGTGACATATTTTCCAGTATGAATTCGGTTGTCTGTATTGATACATGCTTGCTCGATAAAACGTCGATAAAATGGGTCGGTAAGATGGGCGTAGGTACTCGGAAACAGGTGTTGAAATAGTTGGTAGTCACATAGTAGTTTAAATACGTTGGTAGCGTAGCCTGACAGAAATAATTTTAGTACTTCATCGAATAATCGTGCGGGAGGTATGTCGTTGAGTAGTTTAGCCAAGGACGCGATTGGGGCGGCTGTCTCTTCGGCAATAACAAAGTTGAGTTTGGCAGCGAAGCGGATAGCACGTAACATCCTTACGGGGTCTTCCCGGTAACGTGTCACTGGATCGCCAATGATGGAGATAATGCCGTTTTTCAAATCCCGAATACCGTTTGTGTAGTCGTGGACTAAAAAATTATTGACCGTGTAGTAGAGTGCGTTGATGGTAAAGTCGCGTCGAATCGCATCTTCTTCCAATGTGCCATAAACGTTGTCGCGTAATAGTAGTCCAGAGTCAGATTGGATAGCGTCCGCGTTACTTTCAGTGGTTGTCCCATGGCAAGCACGGAACGTGGCTACTTCGATGATCTCTTTGCCAAAGCGCACGTGAACAATTCTAAAACGACGGCCAATTATTCTGGCGTTGCCAAATAGTTGTTTTATCTCTTCGGGGGTGGCGTTGGTTGAGACATCGAAGTCCTTAGGGTGTTGGCCCAGCAGTAAGTCTCTCACACTTCCGCCGACTAGGAATGCGTCGAAACCCGCTTGGTTTAGCCGGTAGAGAACTTTTAGTGCGCTATTACTGATGTCTTTGCGCGAAATACCATGCTCATCGCGTGGCACAATATATGGCGCGGGTAATCCATTTTCTAGCGGTTTGTTTAGGTTTTGGGGGGGCAAAGTTTACGACCCAGCTTATATGGTGATCTATTTTATCATGCTTAACTAAATAATGGGTTGTGCAGTATGTTGATGCTAATTCGAGTATCAAAACTGTTGCTCGAGACCAAGAGTAATTTCGCACTGTTAAAGGCTAAAATATGCCAGTTAAAAAAGTGTAACACAATGCTTGGCAGCTTTTCGAAGTTTTATGTTGAGGGGATTGGGGGTATATAGAGCCAATAAAAAAAGGGAGCAAAGCTCCCTTTTTACTATTTTATTTATTTGTTTTTACTGGTTGTTTTATTTGTTGTTCTTATTATTGTTCTTTAGTTTTGTTATTAGTCTACTTAATCTACAACCTACCCTGACTTCTTAGTTTGTATTATCTATCACCTACTATGTTACCTATTACCTTAGGTACCTTATAGTTACCTTACTTTATACCTTTGACTTACTAATTTGGCGACTTTGTTAACGCTTATTTTTTTTATTCGTTATTTTATTCGCTTTATTATTGTTTGTTGTTTTTATTATGCTTCTTAGTACAGCAGGTTGTATGCCAGCTCTAGGAAAGTCAGTAAAAATAGTAGGTTACGGTTATAATAAAACAGTTTAGGTACTAAGGTAACAAGCTAATGTTACTTTTAGATATAAAGTTGTTACTTAAGATTTTAAAGCGGACAAAAACCTAACTGATATGATCTAACGGCATGCGCTGCTTTCGTGTACATCATGGATTGATCAAATTCCATCTTTTAAGCCTGAAGCATCTCCTCATTATTCAGAGGTGCCCTAGGTATTACTATTTCCAGCGGGCCAGTAAGAAACAGTATTAATTTAAAAGCAATGTCATTGATTTGGCGCTAGGGCGAATTAGAAGAAAATCGAGTGGCCAGTTGCCTGGCCTCACAGATGTGCAATTCTTATGGGATTTATTATTATTTGTTGTTTTTATTATAGTTAGCTTTTTTATGTTATTAAATTTGTTGTTTTTGTTATTGAGTATCTTCTTTATTTTTATTGTTTATTTTTTTTATTATGTTTTGTAATGGAGCATAACTCGTGCCAACTTGTTGTTTTCTATATATATCAATAACTTATGAAGGTATTGACGTTTTTTGTGGGTAACCGTCAAGTAACGCAATGTTACGCATTCTCTGTTATTTCAATTTGTGCAGATGTAATACTCTGTTATTTCTAATAAAGCTATAAGCTATTGGCTTTGTGTTGTTTGGTCGTGGTTAGCAATCGATATGTCGTTGGCTATGTGGCCTTAAGTCGTTTAAAAAATTAAGTAATAACAATAAATTATATGATTTTTAAAATAGTGGCTCGTTTACTGATCGGGTAGGAGTGTGGGGTTTAGCAGAGATAGCGAGGTATTATTGATGATGCTAGAGAGTTTAATTGTTGGTCAGATATTTTGATGCCTAATAGCGATGACGGTATCAGTTTTTATGGCATAAAGTAAGTTTATCTAACATTATTAGTAAGTTAGCGATCTATTTATCTACTCTTGGGATTGTTACCTAAAGCTACGCAAAAGGTTACTTTTGGTAAATATTGCCAATATCTTAATGAATTATTTACCATTACTGGTCGTTTTCTTTCTGGGGATACCAAAACGCTGGCGTCGTTCCCATAGGCACTTGCGGCTTACCCCTAGTTTTTGGGCTAACTCGGTTTCGCTCATTTGATCCTGATGTTCCAGTACAAAGCGCTGAAAGTAGTCTTCCAAAGATAGTCCCTCAGCGGGATCGGTAGTTGGCTCTGTTACGGAGGAGCGTGGGGTAACCGACGTGTCTTTCAATACGGCCGAATAGGGATCGGAGCCTGTCACTGGCTCGTTGGAGGCCGGTGCGTTATCTATGCCCAGCAGGTCCACGGTGATTTCGTCTGAGTCACACAAAATGGTTGCTCTCTCTATAGCGTTTTCCATTTCTCGTATATTGCCCGGCCAACTGTAGGATGACATTGCCCGGACAGCTTCGTCTGAGAATTTAATGGGAGAGGTGCGGCCATGCTTGTCACATGATCTGATCAATAGTTTTTCAGCGATTTCCAGCACATCTTTACCCCTTTTACGCAACGGAGGTAGGGTAATCTGGACAACATTAATGCGGTAATAAAGGTCCTCACGGAACAGTCCGTCTGCAGCCAGCTGTTTTAAATCACGATGCGTAGCGGCAACGATACGTACGTCTACTTTACGTGTATGGCTTGAGCCTAGTGGTCTAATTTCACTTTCTTGTAATACCCGCAATAACCGAGCTTGCGCTTCAAGTGGCAACTCTCCAATTTCATCCAGAAATAATGTGCCTCCCTCTGCTGCAACGATTAAACCTTCACGGTTGGCCGCAGCGCCAGTAAAAGCGCCCTTTTCGTGACCAAAAAGCTCTGCTTCAATCAGCGTTTCTGGAATAGCTGCACAATTAACAGAAATAAGAGGCTTAGCATGACGGTTACTCTTTTCGTGTAGAGATCGAGCCACAAGTTCTTTACCAGTACCGGTTTCGCCATTCACCAGTACGGTAACATCTGCCGGAGCTATACGACTTATTTGGCGAAACAGTGTCTTCATGGCGGGACAGCTGCCGATCATACCCTTAATTTTTACTTTAGGTTGGGAGGGCTGGCTTGAAGACTCTTTCTTGACCGTTTCTAATTGACGTTCCTTATGTGCTTTTAGAATACGCGCAACTGCGTTTAGCATTTCATCATGATCGAATGGTTTAGCGATATAATCCACTGCTCCCCTGCGCATCGAGTCAACAGCTGATTTCAGGCTTGCATAGCTTGTCATGATTAAGACGGGGATGGTTTCGGCCAGCGGAATAAGATCTGTTCCAGGTGCGCCTGGCAGCCTTAAGTCACTAATAATTAAGTCAAAATCACTAAAATGATATTTGTGCTCTGCCTCTTTAACGGATGTCGCCTCACTGACGGTATAACTGTTTCTTTCAAGCAGGCGTTTCAGGGCTGAACGAATAATTGGCTCATCTTCAACGATCAGTATATGACTCATAATTTGCTAGCTATCATTCTCAGGATTGGCGGTTATGTTACTAACTGTATCATAACTACCCCTTTTGGGGTAACGAGGCAGCCAAATTGTGAATTTAGTGCCAGTATTTTTGGTTGTTGATACTGGGCTGGTAACATTGATTTGGCCGTTATGGTCTTGGATGAAACGGTAGACGAGAGATAAACCCAAGCCTGTACCCTTGCCAGGATCTTTGGTCGTGTAAAAGGGTTCAAATATGTCACTTTGTAGATCAGAGGGAATACCACTGCCTTCATCTAGTACGGTAATCACTATCCTGCTGTTATCAAGTTTATCGATGTCGCCATCAATAATAATGTTGCCGTCTTGTGGTGATGCATCGAGTGCATTACTGATGAGGTTAACGAATACTTGTAGCAAACGCTGTGAGTCGCCCGATACGGTCAGATTATCAGTTAGCGAGTTTTTAAAACTTACGTCTTTTGCATCCTTTTTTAGTGACAGTAGATTGATGGCCTCTTGGGCGCATTGGCTTATATCAACTGGGCCAAAATCGTGACCAGTGTTGCGGTTACCGGCATGAGAGAAATTTACCAGGGATTGCACTATCTTAGTGACTCGCTCAGTTTGCTCTATAATTTGGTTGGCAATTTTATGTAGCTCTGGGTTATCCGTATCATAGTGAAGATTTTGCGCTAGGCAGGCAATACCAGTGATGGGATTACCAATTTCATGTGCAACGCCAGCGGCTAGTCGACCTACCGACGCCAAGCGTTCGCTGTGGGCTAATTCGTTTTCTAGTAACTGCATTTCCGTTAAATCTTCTAATAAAATGACTTGGCCGTCGTTGTGTAGTGAGCTTTTAGTTCCAATAAAAGATCGATGTAGGTTAACCCATTGGGTTTTATTGCTATGTTCAAATTTCTGTTTGTATAGATGTGAATCTTTATTACGAATAAAATTGCCGATGACTGATCGCCATGGTTCGTTCAAGGCGTTAAGGTTTGAGCCGGTGACATCTTCACTCGAAATACCAGTTAACTGGGTCATAGATTGATTCCACATTAAAATCTCATTGTCATTACCTAATGAGCAGGCGGCAAGCGGTAAGTCTTGTAAGGTTTGTTGATGATAAAGGCGAAGATTATTCAGTTCGCCGGCTAATCCTGTTAGATAATTACGGTATTTTGTCAGTTGATTTTCAATAAAATAAATATCGTCTTGCCCAGACGATAGCGGTGTTTCTTTGTAGGGTAGGTACTGATTGACAATCTGGTTAGCAATCGAAGGGCCCATCAAGCCAGAGAGGTTTGCTTCGATTTGATCTCGTAGCCGCCGTAGAGCATAAGGCCGCCTTTCGCTATCTTTCATGTGTAAGTCTTTCAGAGCCCGGTCGACTTCTTGCACCGCTGTTACTTTTCCTAATGTTATGGCGAGTTGCTGTTTAAACTCTTTGGCTGACTTTACGTCTAACTCTCGCCTTGCTGGGCGGTTCATGCTGTTGATAGCACATGCTTTAGCAGTATGTAATTCTTCATCGTCGGTTGTCGTTAATAGCGATATAGCAAAAAAACAAATGATATTAGTGGCCAATGATATGATGGCGGTAATGCCCCACATGCTTTGATTCAATATGATAGGTTTGTCATAAAAGGGTATAGTCAGTTCGAGATGTTGATCATAAAAAGGCAGCTCGGGTGCATGAGTTCCGATTAACATGGGTATCAAAAGGAATATCGCCCAGATACTGGCACCAACACTAATGCCAACAATAAAGCCCTGTCGATTTGCTCTTGGCCAATAGAGCATCGCGAGAATACCTGGGAAGAATTGCAAGGCGCCAATGAATGATACAATGGCCAGGGTAGCAAGCGAGTGTCGATCACCTAGTGTATCCCAAAAGAAGTAACTTGAGAGAATAATAAAAGTAATCATGACCCGTTTCATCCAAAGCAACCAGCTATAGATGTCTTTATCATGGCTCGGTTGGTAGATGGGGAGGATAATATGATTAATGCAAATATTTGCCAGAGCGATAGTGATTATAATAATTGCACCGCTGGCCGCCGATAAGCCGCCGACGAATGCCACGATGGTTAGCCACACCGAATTGGTTTCCAGACCAATAGCGAGAGTGTAGTATTCCCTTGAGAGAGTTGATTCTAGCGCGCTACCAGCCCATAAAATCGGGAAAATCGGCAGGCTGAAAATCAGTAGAAACAGCGGCATACCCCAGGTTGACGCCAATATAGCGCGCGGGTGCGGCGTTTCACTAAATCCCATATGGAATAAATGGGGCATTGCTATAGCGGCAGAAAAAAATATGAGCAAGAGGGTGTGTACTGAGAAGTTTCCTTTTGGCTGCTTTAACGCCTGTAACATATCAGGGTTTTGCGCAAGCCAATTATCTATTCCGCCGTAATCACCAAGTACATAGTATGTGGCGTACAAACCGACGATGATGAAAGCTAGAGTCTTAACAAGCGATTCAAATGCAACTGCAACTACTAGCCCTCTATGTTGTTCTCGGCGGCTGCCAAACAAAATGGTGAAAAATGCGATGATGATACAAAATACAAATGCAATACGACTTTGGGCACTAGCTTGTAGTTGCTGTTTTTGATCGTTAATGTCGTGCATGGTAGGCAAGTCGTGACTTAGAATATGCAATGTGTCTGAGACAGCTTGGATTTGCAATGCGATAAGTGGGATAACGCTTAACAACATCAAACAGGAAGAAAGGGTTCCCGCAATTTTACTGCGGTAGCGAAAAGCCAGCAAATCGGGTAGTGAACCTAGTTGGTATAGGCGCGTTATCCGGATAATGGGCATTAATACGAGGGGGGCAAATAGAAAGAGAGCAGCGGTTCCCATATAGTAGGACAGTACGCCGTGACCATAGTGGTATGCCATTTCAATAGCACCATAATACGACCATGCGCTGCCAAAAACACCAAGCGATAAAATGTAAGTAACCGGATGGCTGATAACAGCTTGTGGCACCCAATCTTGCTCAGATAAAAACGCGATACCAAACAGGATAAGTAGATAGCCGATACCAATGAAAAAGAGGTGTGCTAAGTCAAGACCCACGAGATGAGTCCCCCCTCGGCTGTAGCCAATACGCTAGGACGACTAAGCCGAACCAGACTAGATAGGGCCGATACCATGCGCCTTCTTCAGCCAGTATCCAATTAAAAATGGATGGTGAGAAGATAAAAGTAATCAGTAAGATGAGTAATGTCGTGCGATTAATATACATGCTGTATTGTACTTCGTTCGCTTTTTGTATGATGACGATAGCGGCAATGCTGACCTTTTATTGTAGCATTCTCTACTCATCCAGAGCTTCCTTAACAATTAATACTTATATTCGCCGGTACTGCCGTAATATCCCAGTGATCAATGGCCCAGCTTAGAATATCTGCAGGGTTACTGTGTAGTAGCTCGTTGGGCGGATTTTGGTTAAGAAAGAGCAAGCCTTGGTGCAACTGTGCAGCGATATTGGCTGATTGAATAGGTGGTGCCAGATTTTGCTTACTCAATTTATGTCCCTGGGCGTCAATCGCGAGTGGAATGTGTCCGTAGGTGAGCCCATCGTATCCCAGTAGGTGGGCTAGGTATAGTTGCCGGATGGTTGAATCAATTAGGTCCCTACCTCGAATGACATGGGTAACTTTTTGCTCGATATCGTCTACCACTACAGCGAGTTGATAAGCAGGTAAATTATCTTTGCGCCAGATGACGAAGTCTCCAATATCATCGGTTATCGATTGTTGTTGCTGCCCTTGGATAATATCGACAAACTGACTGGTAAATTCGCTGGTATCAAACAAGTCTGATTTGATGCGCAATGCATTATTGTGCCAGCGTCTCGATGGGTTATTTCTACAGTGTCCATTGTATATCCCGCCCATTAATTTGATCTGTTGCCGGCTACATTCACACAAGTAGGCTTGATTTTTTTCTAACAAATTTTCACTGACAGCTTGATAACGGTCGATTTGTTTGCTTTGGAAGTGAACAGTGTCATCCCAGGTTAAACCAAATAGCTCTAGTGTTTCTAAAATATGCCTTGCTGCTCCCGGTACTTCCCTGGGGGGATCAATGTCTTCGATGCGTACAAGCCATTTGCCTTTGTGGTGGCGAGCGTCTAGATAACTAGCTAGCGCGCAAACGAGTGAGCCAAAGTGTAAAAGGCCGGTAGGGGATGGTGCAAAACGACCTACATATTGATTGGTATGGTTCTTGGGCATAACAGGTGAAACGCTGGCATCTGTACTAAGAACCCTTTATTGACAGGGATGAATTGGATTTTAAAGTGGCTTTATGATGCTTAGTATAGGTGCCTCGGCAGCATATACTATTCGTCTGCTTATTATTTGTTTATATAGCGCGCCTGTGTTGCGTAATACGTAATGATTGGTATGACTTAGCGTCCTACCAGTAATATTACCGGTAGGAATATATTGGTTATTGTTTGGAGTGAGCTTAAACTATCCTTGTATTTATTCTATTTTTTGAATTCTGGCTTTATCCCCGCTCTTGCTTTTCTTTTATCTCGTCTAATGTTTTGCAATCAATACATAGATTGGCAGTAGGTCGGGCTTCAAGCCGACGTATGCCGATTTCAACTCCACATAGATCGCAGTAGCCGTACTCATCTTGTTCAATTAGTTCAATAGTTTTATCGATCTTTTTAATAAGTTTGCGCTCTCGATCTCGGGTGCGTAACTCCAGACTAAACTCTTCCTCCTGGGTGGCTCTGTCTGCCGGGTCGGGAAAATTTGCTGCCTCGTCCTTCATATGACTTACTGTACGGTCAACTTCCTCCATTAGCTCTTTTTTCCATTTCAGCAACATGTTCTTGAAATGCTCACGTTGCTGCTCATTCATGTATTCCTCGCCCTTGGCAAGTTTATAGGGTTTGAAAACCCATTCTTGATCAGCATTATCTGCTTTGGGATTGATCTCTTCTTGTTTTTTTGCCTTTGGCATAGTGACTGCCTCTCATAGATGAATTGCTAATCCCTGCGGTGAAAGTACACCACGCTTTCACAAAGTTTCTCGGCTCAACTAACTACTTACTACATAAGGATAATAAGGTAAGTTGCCCAACCTGCGAAAGTTACCAGATCATATCGGATTTCGCTAGCGTGTGTCGCTAGATGGCGTCAAATCTTGTTATTTCAATGGCTGATGTTAGATATAATTTGAAAATGTCATGGTCCCTGGTTTGAGGAACGTTGAAACTGTTAATTGTTTTTTTTGTGAACAGGTAAATTTTGGTGAGATTTAGTCCTAAATTACAAAGTGCGACCTTGATCAAACGCTACAAGCGATTTCTTGCAGATGTAATGTTAGATGATGGTAAAGTGATCACTATACATTGTCCTAATACGGGTTCTATGAAAAACTGTGACCAGATTGGAGCTACCATTTGGTATTCAACTTCCAGCAGTAAAACAAGAAAATACCCTCACACGTGGGAGATTACCAGTCCATCACCTCGTCATAAAATAGGCATCAATACTAACCGCGCCAACGGCTTGGTGCTGGAAGCAATAGAATCAGGCTTGGTATCTGAGTTGCAGGGGTATAAAACAATACGTACAGAAGTACCTTATGGTGAAGAACGTAGCCGCATAGATATATTGCTAGAAAGCGATGCTAAAAAGTGTTTCGTTGAAGTGAAAAATGTCACGCTTTTCACTGGTAAGGGAATTGGGATGTTTCCCGACGCAGTTAGTATCAGGGCGACTAAACATTTGCGCGAGTTGGTAGCGATGGCACAACAGGGCTATAGAGCTGTACTATTTTTTTGCGTACAGCATACTGCTATAAAAAAAGTATGTGCAGCAGAAGAGATAGATCCAAACTACGGCAAGGCCTTGAGAGAAAGTCTAGAACATGGCGTTGAAGTACTTGTTTATGGCGCGAAGATATCTTGTCATGAAATTAAACTAACGAAAAAGTTGGAGTTTTTTGATGCCCGTTTATCTTCCAGCGAGTAATAAATTTCAACCTGGTCTACTCTATTTCGTACCACGGCTTATGGTCTGAATAGTCTGTTTATGTGGGCTAATTGATTTACCATCTTTATCTATAACTCGTCATCTAAAATCTAAATCCGTCAGCTCTAGCCGCGGCCACTATTATTAAGCTTTCTGTCATTAGGTTTGCTGTTATTAGGTTTATGCTAGCTCTAGGGTCTCTGGTTCCCACAATTCCAATTTGATGCGTTTATCATCGTCTATGCAAAAATCTTTGAATACCACAGATTCAAAATGGCCTACAACATCCTGTAAAAATTCGGTTACTATCTGACGCCATGCCAGATAGTAATTTTGTATACTCTTATCATTCTCTAACATTAAACTATAGGTGTACAAAATAAACATAAAATGATTCATGCTACCCTGTAGTAATACTAAAGGTGCATTATAACCATCTCTGAGACTAATATTGAATACTTGGGTAATACTGGAACACACTACATTAATACTTTCAAGACCTTTTATATTGCGCGTGATTTCTTTCAGTAGTTGCTGCGCAAGCACTCTCATGCCGTTAGCACATGATGTTAACAAGCCTGATATTTTTTCTTCGCTATATCGGCCAGCCTTCTCGCTAAAAATAAGTTTTTCTAGCCGCTTATCGACATCTTGATAATTCGCTAAGTTATTAATGATCTCAGCACCGCTTAGTACTTTCGCGCCCTCAATATTAACGCCGGTCGAGCAATTAAAGACTTCAATTTCACTATAGTCATTGTCTCTAATGAGCATCTCAACGCTTCGTTTCCCATTATACATTGTGCCATCGGTTTGTATCTTATTACCGTCAATGTCTTGTGTAAACCAACGCTGCTTTTTCTCGTATTGAACATCTTTTTTGAGTTTATCTGTAATAGTGTCAAGATCGTACAATGTACCGTCGGAATGATGTTTATCACCATCGCGAAAACCAAAATCAACGCCGAATAAAAATATTCTTTTGGGTCGATAATAGGCAGCTAGGCTAATTCCACCATTGACCACTGTTGGCGTTGAGTATTGGAGTGGAATACTTATATCCTTAAGTAGCAGCCCAACTGAGGATGGCATCTTTAAAACACAGAGGGATTCCTCAAAATTAGCATAAACAAAAGGATTAACCTGTACCACACCAACAAATCTAATAGATTTAAGCCAGTCAGGATCATTGATGTAAGACATTACACAATTAATCTCATAGTTGGACTCAATCTCAATATGAATGTCTGGTTTAATACCATGCACATACAGTGATCTCAATGCACTCCCGCAACTGATTATGGTTGATATTTTCTGCAGCTTTTTTAGGTTTTCAATGTTTGCATCTAATGATGGTCCCGCTCCTACGATGATGACATTAGCATTTACTTTGCCCCGATAAAGGGGAATGCCTCTCACATTTCGATAGTAATTGTGTAGAGCATTATTTATCTGATTAACTTCATCATCGTAAGTCCCCCACCCTGAAATCGCTTTTGGTATGTCACCATTTATTTCATTGACAATTTGGCGGTAATCAGAGTCTCCTATATGGTTAAAAAACAAAGTAGAGACAGGGAAGATCGGAACGCTGTGGATAAGATGATTCCAAACTAAAGCATGTAAATCATGTAGTGAGTTATCAGAAACTAGAAAAGTAAGAGACCTTCCCTTTTTATTGCGATATTTATTGTTAATCTGTTGCCAATCAACGCAGAATAAACTCAGGAAAAGCCTTTCTATACTTGATTCAGCAATGACAACGTGGTGTATATCATGCCGTTTAATCATTTCTTCAATATGAAAGCCTAAGCCTACCCCCATAAAGACGACTTGGGGATAAAATTTACCAAGCGAGTAACCGCAAAATTCTTCGGTCTTAATTTCATTATTTTGCAATGTTGTATGTGCTTTACGACTAAAGTATCTATCAACGTCAAAGGATCCTTTAGGATACGGAGGAACACTTTTAATAACGCTTCCTTCGTGGTAAGTCTGGATAAATTGCTTAGCTTCAGCCTTTCCCACCTGCTTTGCTCGATTATTATAAACTGATTTTCCTTTATTAATGACATCAAAGTCACCCTGTTCAGGATCATAGTTTAATCTAAAATTAGTTAATTTAACTTTTGATAACCAAATGCCCAGCTTCGGACTGTATTCGGAAAAAAATTTTAGATTTTTTTCTTGACGCTGTGCTAGTCTATGAAGAGCTTTTTGTTGCCGCTGCTGATTGTTTTGAGCCATGTTATCTACTCTTATTGTTACAACACGTTGTCACAAGCCAATGAGTATATGTCGCAACACAATGAAATCAAAAGAAATAAGATTATGTAAAAGGATTATTTGTGGACTTATGCTACTCATGGTGGTGGATTTCGACAAATTGTAGTTAATGTGAATAAGATTTCAAAATTATAGTTGAATCTTCCACTTGTAAAAGAAGGCTCAAATGAGGAAAACTATGCTGACTTCACGAGTACATCGGCTGATTATGACCTGGCACAGTTAAATTGAGAATCTTAATAACTGAAACAGATTGTGCAACAAATCTATTGAAAAGTACTCTTTTAAAAATCACCGTAGTCAACAATCCTAATAATGTTGGCAAGCACTTCCATAAAGTGTACTAATAATTCAATCATCAATTAATAAGCGCCCTTCGTCTATCAATCTTTTCTCTATTAAACAAGGCTTTTATGTCATTTATCGTGACTTCTTTATAGTGAAGCAAAGAGGCAACCGCTATACCACTTGGTTGAGCCTGGTTGGCAACTTGTTCAATATCTCGTAAACTGCCAGCCCCACTACAGGCA
>JANQMK010000052.1 GCA_028280085.1 Pseudomonadales bacterium | reverse complement strand
TGCCAAGGTTTCTCCAATGAACCGGATCAATCTCACTAAACAAGTAGTAGCCAGCAACGCCATAAATATAGAAAATAATCCCCATTAACAACGCAACATGTCCCATACTGGGAATGGAACGCAATAACGTATCAACAATCAAACGCAGCTCTGGAAACGCTGATACTAAACGCAATACCCTTAACAGGCGAATCAAGCGAGCCAAAGTCGCAAAACTGCTACCCAATGGTAACAGACTCAAAACAATGATAGAAAAATCAAAACAGTTCCATGCATCCTTAAAGTAATCTTGTGGCTTGGGTGCCAAGGCAATCATTTTTGCTAAGGCTTCAAAAATAAAAACCCCTAATATAATATGATTAGTTATAGCAAATAGCTCACCATACTCAGACGCAAACGCCGCTGATGTTTCCAGCCCAATAACAACCGCATTGACAATAATTAACGCCGTAATGGAATGTATAAATAGCGCTTGTCCCACTAATTTTTTAAAAAACACGTTCATAGATCACACATACATCTCTTGACTTACTGTTGCGTTTTCACCATAGCAACTGCCTTAAAAATTGCTCTGGCCTTATTCATGGTTTCCTTCCACTCTAAGCTCGGTACGGAGTCTGCCACAATGCCAGCCCCCGCCTGTATATTGAGCTCACCATCTTTAATGACCGCGGTGCGAATGGCTATCGCGGTATCCATGTTACCATTCCATGACAAATAGCCAACGGCACCACTATAGATGCCGCGCTTTACCGGCTCAAATTCATCGATAATTTCCATCGCGCGAATTTTCGGAGCGCCACTTAAGGTCCCCGCCGGCAACGTCGCTTTAAGCACATCTATCGCCGATAAGCCGTCTTTAATCTTACCGGTGACATTAGAAGTAATATGCATAACATGGGAATATCGTTCAACTACCATCTTATCGGTCAGTTCTACTGTACCTATTTTCGCGATTCTGCCCACATCATTACGACCTAAATCAATAAGCATCAAGTGTTCCGCGATTTCCTTTGGATCAGACAACATCTCTTGTTCTAGCGCGAGATCTTCTTCTTCGGTATAGCCTCGACGCCGAGTACCAGCAATTGGACGTAGTGTCACTTCGCCATTTTCCAGTCTGGCTAAAATCTCTGGTGACGACCCGACAATATGAAAATCTTTTAAGTCTAGATAATACATATAGGGCGAAGGGTTTAAACATCGCAATGCGCGATATAGATTTAACGGCTCCTCGGTAAAGGGAATAGTGAGTCGCTGCGAAAGAACAACCTGCATAATGTCACCGGCAAAAATATAATCTTTTGCTTTTGCAACAGCTTGTTCAAACTGCTCTTGTTTAAATAGGGATTTAAACTCACTCTCTTCAGCCCCATCTGGCACTAATGTCATATGCTCAACTGTAGGCTGGGCTTGGTCGAGCTGTTCCGACAATGCTTGCAAGCGTGCTTCAGCCTTGGCTAACGCATCTTGTTCTTCAGGATTGGCATGCACGACGAGAATAATCTTCCCGGCCAAGTTATCAAATACCAAAACCTCATCTGATACCATTAACAAAATATCGGGGGTATGAATAACATCCTGTGGTTCTTTACCCGCCAAACGCTTTTCAACATAGCGGATACAATCATAGCCAAAATAACCAACCAAACCACCGGTGAAACGCGGTAAACCTTTTAATTCAGGCACCCGATAACGCTGCTTAAACTTTTCGACAAAATCTAGCGGTTCGTCGTACTCTGCTGACTCTACAACCTTACCACCAGTCTCAACCTCTATCAGATGGCCAGTGACTTTCAAGACGGTCTTACAACCAAGACCAATAATAGAATAGCGCCCCCATTTTTCACCGCCTAATACCGACTCAAATAAATAAGAATAAGGTCCGCTAGCCACCTTTAGATAACTACTAAGCGGGGTATCAAGATCGGCGAGAATTTCCCGGGTAACGGGAATGCGATTAAAACCTTGTTGCACTAAATCGGCAAATTGATTAGGCGTCATAATGGATCCTTAACGTGGTTTACGATATTGGCAGGGTCATCGGAAGCGGTTTCTGTTGCTCTTGCTCTGTTTGACTGAAACAAACGTCACTGAAACTAACTTCAAGCCCCCAAAATAGCAGCTACCCTTCGCCAATACGTGTACCCAAGCATGGCGCGTTTTAAGCTAAAGTATGCACACCTCGATATCACGTTATTCACCAAAGCCTTGTTTTATTTTTGTACTCTCTAATGTTCTATTGTTTTTTCTGGTGTTGAATATTATTGAATATTGAGAATATCAAGTCAGTTAAAGCGTGATTTTAATCAAATCAGCTAACAATGAGAAGGTAGAATGGGTAATTTTGTTAAATTTGTAAGAGTGAATCGACCACAAAATCGGGTCTCTCCAGTCGAATATCCTTGCCGTGGTTATAACCATAACTGACGCAAACTACCGGTATCTGTGCCGCACGCGCCGCGCCAATATCTGCCTGGGAATCACCTATCATAAGCGTATATTGTTTAGACACACCACAATGATCAATGGCATAGTGCAAAGGAACTGGACTTGGCTTTTTTTCAGTCAACGAATCACCACCTAGCACGAGTGACATAAACTCCGTCAACTGCTGCTTGGCTAAAATAGTCTGGGTAAATTCAATCGGTTTATTTGTTACACAAGCCATTTTTATCCCCGCTGCTTGCCAGCGAGTTAGTGCTTCCACTACACCAGGGTAAAGCACTGTTTGCTGACAACAACAGTCTCTGTAAGCCGACATGAACTTATCCAATGCCACAGTGTGCAACGTGGAGTCTATGGCATCCATTTGCAGGGAAGCGTTACTATGCCTCGCCAGCGCTCGCAACACCAAGGTGCTCGCGCCATTGCCCACCCATTGCCGCACCTGGCCAAGGGTGACGGCAGGTCTATCCAGTTCAGCGAGCATCACATTGACGGCAGAAAACAAGTCCGGCACGCTATCTATTAATGTGCCGTCAAGATCCAGCAAAATCAGTTCTGGCAACAAACCCGCGTACAACTGCTCTAAAACAGACATTACGTTATCAACTCACTAACGACAACTTCGAGCGCATTGCTCCAATCGCTGCAGCATAGTCTTCGGCACCAAAAATAGCCGAGCCGGCAACAAAGGTATCTGCCCCCGCTTCCGCAATATCTTTAATATTGTCAACAGTGACGCCACCATCTACTTCTAACTGAATAGCTAAGCCACTTTCATCAATCTTCTTTCTTGCTCGACGTAATTTCTCCAGCGTCGAAGGGATAAATTGCTGACCACCAAAGCCCGGATTGACCGACATCAGTAACACTATGTCCAGTTTATCCATGACATAGTCCAATACATCCAGGCTAGACGCCGGATTCAGTACCAAACCAGCCTTACAGCCAAGACTGCGAATAAGTTGGAGGGAACGATCGATATGAAGGCTAGCCTCAGGATGGAAAGTGATATAGGTAGCCCCTGCGGCAGCAAAATCTTTAATCATACCATCGACTGGACTCACCATCAGATGCACGTCAATGGGGGCCGTCACACCATAGTCACGCAACGCTTTACAAACCATAGGACCAATTGTTAAGTTTGGCACATAATGATTATCCATCACATCAAAATGGACAATATCCGCGCCCGCATTAAGCACATTAACAACTTCTTCACCTAAGCAAGCAAAGTTGGCCGACAGAATGGAAGGAGCAATTTTATAATCAATCATGATTTGGTCCTGTCTTGTAACAACTACCTGTCTTCAATTACGGTTTCGCCATTATAGTGGTTTGTTTAACACCGTTCCATCACCACGCCAAACGGTTGCTCAATACTGGCTTTGCTAATAACCATCGTGACAATTAGCCGCTACCAGCCGTAATTATTCTAATTTGGGCTAATATTAACGCTAACATTAAAAAATGAATAATGGCCCACACATATGCTGAAAAGCTCTCTTTTTAACCAACTCAAGCCGCTAGCCAGTCGATTTTTTTCCATATTATTTTGGCTGGCGCTATCCATAGCAACCTGGGCAGAGAATGAAACGGAAGATGGGACAAATCAGACAGACACGCCAGCGTCTGAGACAGAAACAACAACCGACAACCAGGGAAATACCGAAACATCGACGCCATCTTCAGCAACTAAGCCCAAACTTAAGAATATTGAACATCAACAAATGCAGCTCATTGCAAAACAAATACCCAGTGATAACGCCATCTGGCTAAAATCTGATGACGAAGAAATTCTTGGCATTTACACTGCAGAAAGTTATGGCAACTTGGCCGGTGCCATAGTCGTCATCTATAACATGGAAAACTATGCTTTCCATGCCAAAGTTATGAATCAACTATCAACTGAACTGCCTGACCATGGTTGGTCAACCCTGGCTATACCGATTCAACTACCAAAAGAAACCCAAGGTTTTGTCGGCAGTATCCGCCGAGAAGCAGACATGGCCCAGCCCAACGGGCAAAATCCAACAGATGAAACAGAAACCATAGATAACAAGTCAACGGATGACAGCGAAACAACAGTAGCGAATACAGACGATGCTCCATCTACTGCCACCGACAGCCAACAACCTACACTCAAAACATCCGAACAATTAACTACGCAAAATCACAAACGTATTCAAGCAGCTATTAGCCATTTTGAAAAAATGGGGATATACAATACTATTATTGTGGCAATCAACAATACGGCAGAGACTACGTTCAGTTATATTTCCGACCTTATCGAAAACCATCAGGCCGGTACATTATTAGCCGTACGAGGTTTTATTGTCATCAATCAACACCACTCGGTAGAACCAACACTTTTTTATGCCAATTCATCGCTCATTACAGATCTACCTATCCTAGATATTTTTATCGGACCAAACAATACTTATAACGGCATAAAAAAATCGCGAAACAGCGCGATAAAACGTGAAAAATTTAAACTTTATCACCAAATAAATATTCCCAATTTCTCACCAATCACACACAAAAGCAATCACTTCACTGAACGCATTAGAGCATGGCTAAGAGTGCATGCTGAAAGCATGACAACACAACAGAAAACAGCGCCTAACTAGACTTCGCTAAACTTAGGGCGCTTCTTATAATGATCTAAATCATTAGGGCACCCCCTAGCTTAGCCAGCTGATTTATTCAGCCTGTAAGTGCTGTTCCAATTGCTGTAAACGTTGAGGTGTGCCAACATCACACCAGAATCCATCAAATACCTGACCAGTAATCTGTTTATTAGTAATACCATGTTGGAATAGCGGCAGCAGTGGAAACCTGTCTTGCTGACAAACGCTATTAACAAATAATTTTTCGCTAAATAGGCCAACTCCACTATAAGTAAAAGTATGTGCGGCGGTACTTAACAGCAAATTGTCATCCGCAAGACCAAAGTCTCCTTCTGGATGATGGCAAGGATTGGGTACCATCATTAAATGAGCTGACATATTGTCGGTATCAAACGCCATTGAGACAAGCGCCTTGTAATCCATATCACTCCATATGTCAGCATTAACAACCAGAAAGGGCTCACCTGCCATAATAGGTAATATTTTTTTTATGCCGCCTCCCGTTTCTAACGGGCTATGCTCCAACGAGTAAGTAATAGATACACCGAATTGATCGCCATCACCAAGCCACCGCTGAATCTGTTGGCCAAGATAAGAAACATTAATGACTATTTGCTTAATACCGGCCAGCGCAATTTTTTTGATGTGGTATTCAATGAGAGGCTTGCCGGCAACACTGAGCAAAGGCTTAGGACAACGCGCCGTTAAAGGCATCATACGCTCGCCTCTACCCGCCGCCAATATCATCGCTTTCATACTACTATGATTCCCTACTATACCAACCAGATTGGCTTACTGAAGACATTACGCGGTCTTGAAACCAGTGGGAAAATAATTTCAGCTCATCATATTTGGTGCAAACATCTCTAATATAGGTAATCACGCGTGGCAAATCTGCTAAATAACCACTTTTACCATCTCGGCAATTTAAACGGGCAAAAATACCTAACACCTTAATATGACGCTGTAACCCAGTAAAGTCATACCACCGCACCAACGTATCAGTCGACACAGGTGCTAATACATGCTCGCGTTGAGCTAGAGAGATGTACAGCGCTAACCACTCTTCTGTCATAGACATCGGCCATGTCACATAACAATCTTTTAATAGCGATACCAAATCATAGGTAACCGGACCCTGTACCGCCCCCTGAAAATCAATTACCGCCGGCATGTCTCGTCCAACGTCCAGTAAATTACGTGAATGATAATCCCGGTGCACAAAAACGGTCGGTTGCTCCAACACGGTTTGAACAATAAGATCACAGCATTCATTAACAATGCGACTGTCTTCGTCCGTCGGGCTCAGTGTCAGTAGCTGCTCCATAAACCAAATAGAAAAGAGCTCTAGTTCTTGTCTTAACAGCCGTTCATCATAGCAAGGTAAACTAACATTTTTGATAGACTGCATTTTGACGAGCGCAACAATCGACCGTTCATAAAGCTGTTCTACCCCATCACTCGCTAACAAAGAAAAATAGAGCCTATCACCAAAGTCAGATACCAGTAAGAAGCCTTGCTCATAGTCAACCGCAACCACTACAGGCACAATAATACCCGCTTGCGCCAGTATACCTGCTATTCGAACAAACGCTCTAGTATCTTCAGTTGTTGGCGGCGCGTCCACCGCTAGTAGCTTTTTGTTGGCTATACAGACACGAAAATAGCGCCTGAAACTAGCGTCTCCGTGTAATGGTTCAAGCGAAAACCGGTCAGTTGTGGGTATTTTTTGTTCTCTAGTATAATTAAGCACCCATTGTGTTAGTTTTTGTTGGCGCTGGTCTGCCATACCATCTGTTCCTTACATATATTTGGTAGGGACAACCTCTTGATATGCTAGCCCTTCAAACCACTATGTTTTATTATTCACCATCACAGCTGAAGGCAAGATTTGTCTATTTTTACGTTTAAGTCTATTTGTACGTTTAAAGAGTATCGCCGCTTGAAAGAGATTAACCTGCCATTTCGATTCTCATCTATGTCCATATTTTGTCAAGCTATACCCGGTCAACGTGGGCTCACCAATTGTTCGCGGCGTCCACTGCATACTATGTTATTGCTCCTAATAGCAATGAACCTCTGCGTTGGCAAGCTCACTGCTGGCAAGATAATGGCAGCAGAGATTACCTCAAGCAGCCGCGCTATCCAAACTAACAACATTGACCAAACCAACGATAAAAATAACACATGCGCTGATGAAAAACAGGCGCGTAACAACAGGTCGCTTTGCAGCCCACCGACAGTAAACGGAAATGGGCAAGCGCCAATGTATCAAACCGTAGAACAAAGCAAACAACATTTTGCACTCGATTGGGTGCCCTACGATAGTCTGACGCCACAGCAAATCGCACTGACATCCCGTTATTGCCGAGGTGCTTACCTAGAACCACTCAATAGATCGCCCGAATCCCACCAAGATCCGGACTTATCGCAAATTGTGTTGCAGGGCAACAACATGACCGTAGACCAAGATACTACGGTGCATATTGATGGCAATGTGACACTCAATCAAGGTAATCGACAAGCAACGGCAGCCAGTGTTACCTATAAGAAAACTGATAACAAAGCCCATCTAGATGGTGGTATCACCTTTCGTGAGCCCGGTGTACTGTTATTAGGCCATGATGCCAACATTGATCTTGAAAATGGCTCAGCGGTTATCAGTGATGGACAATATGTATTACACCCAACCCGCAACAGAGGCGGAGCAGAAACCATCATTAAGACCCCAGATAACAGGTTTATCCTTGAAAAGGGTTACTACACACAATGTAACCCGGTCGACCCCATGTGGAAATTGCAAACAAGCTCTCTCGAACTTAACCACACGACCGGTATGGGGACAGCAAAACATATGCGGCTTGAGGTAAAAGATGTCCCTATCTTATATATTCCTTACCTTAAGTTTCCAATTGATCGCGAGCGCCACTCTGGGTTTTTATTTCCGACTATAGGCAACACTGACAATGACGGGATAGATTTCGCTATCCCCTACTACTTTAATATTGCACCCAATATTGATGCCACTTATACGCCACGTTATATGAGCGATAGACACTACATGAGCGAAGGCGAAGTCAGATACATGAACGCATTCCAAACTATCGCCGTCGGTGTAGGATATTTACCGACTGACCCGATTACACAGCGGCAACGCACAACCGTAAGCGTGCTTAACCCAGGCACTCCCGATGAACAAGAGGTTGTCACAGTCAGTGAATCTAAATTTGACCGCTGGTTATTTGCAGTTAACCAGACCGGCGGCACCAATAGCGCATGGTATTCATCGATTGAT
>JANQMK010000051.1 GCA_028280085.1 Pseudomonadales bacterium | reverse complement strand
GGAGCAGCAGGTCTTTTTAGACACAATGGTGACTCGGGCAAAGCACAACTTTAACGACGAGTTATTTCAATTGACAGCCCGTATTGATCTGTTAATGGGTGGACACTGTGTTGATGATAAGCTTAACCCGTTGGGACCGATAAAGATTGTCGATGCGTTTTGTCAGGCGGGTCAACTACTTAATATTGAGAATAAGGTAAAACTTGTTTTCTATCGACTGTTTGATCGCTACGTTATGTCTGAATTGGACGGTTTATATAAGGCTTGTAATCAGTATCTGATTAGCGAGGGCGTCCTAACAAGTTCTTCTGCAATAAAACGTGCCAAAAGGGGCCGTCAAGCCAGGGCTCACAAGGTAGCTGCCGGCAGTAATGCTACAAACAATGCGACAGCAGGTGTTGCTGGGCAGTCTGGTTTTGCTAGTGATACCGTTGACTGTGCCAGTGATATGGGGCTGCAATCTGCGCCATTTGTGTCTTATGAAGGTCAATCCAATTCAGCTCAGGAGGGAACGGCTGAGTTTGATGTGTTTACTACCTTTCAACAATTATTAGGCCCGCGACAAACTGGCGGTGACAATCTCGGATTGACTAATGTACTCAGTGTGGCAGCATTGGTTTCCTTTTTATCTAGCTTACAACAGCAGATTTCTCAGCAACAAGTGACTCGTACAGGCAGCTATATCCTGGTAAGGGATTTGGTTGACCAAAACCTACAAGCAAGTGTTAAAGGTGAAAGGAAAAATACAGTTAATCAGTCCGATGGTGATGTCATTAATTTAGTCTCTATGCTGTTCGACTTTATTTTAAATGACCGCGAGTGGGCCGAGCCGCTGAAAGCGCTGATCGCGAGAATGCAAGTACCCATGTTGAAAGTCGCGTTAATGGATCGTTCTTTTTTTAGTAAAGGTGGACATCCTGCCAGACGGCTGCTGAATGAGATTGCAAACGCTAGTATGGGCTGGCAGGGCAATTCTGATTTAACGATTGATCCCTTTTATAAAAAAGTAGAATCTATCGTAGACCAATTGCTGAATGAATTTGATGCTGACATTACCACGTTTGAAAAACTATTGGCTGACTTTATTGCTTTTAGGGATATGGAACGCCGACGGATTCAGATTCTAGAAAAACGCACGATTGATGCGGAAGATGGCAAGGCAAGAACGGATAGTGCTAAGGCTGTTGTGAGTGAAATGATAAATGCTTATACTGATGGTCAGGAGTTACCAAAGGTTGTGCATGATTTGCTAAATGACGCATGGAGTAACGTAATGTTGCTCATATGCTTAAAGGACGGCGTAGATAGTTCCGCCTGGCACTCTTCAGAGCAGACGGTAATTGATTTAGTTTGGAGTGTCAGACAGGACCATAATGCGGCCGATCGTAAGCGGCTAATGAAGCTTATACCCAATTTATTGACTCGGTTACGTCGTGGCTTGGAAAGCATCTCTTTTAATCCGTTTGAAATGAGTATTTTATTTGAAAAATTGGAGTCGATTCATTTAGAGAGTTTCAAACGCCTATTGCAACCACGTGACGAGTACAGTGGCAATAGCGAGAAAACACCAGACCTGAGTGGGAGTAGTCAGCTGTCGTCATCTACCTTTAAAGACGATGAGTCTGACACACTTGCTAACAAAGAATTGGCCGGAAAAACAAGTGGCAAGACATCCGGGCAGTTAGTGCAAAAGGACGTCCGGCAGGAGGATACTTGCGGTGCAAAGACTGAATTGTCGCAAGCATCTACTGCCACTAATAAAACTACCGCAGCAATTGATGCTCAACAGCCTGCCATTCTGTCAAATGAACCGAGTGAACAAGATCCGGTTACTAAACAGTTTTTGGTTCTTGTCGATAAGCTCACCATGGGAACCTGGGTAGAATTTCGTGAAAACGAGAGTAAACATTTTCGCTGCCGCTTAGCAGCGGTAATTAAGCATTCTGGTAAATACATCTTTGTTAATCGTTGTGGCAAAAAAGTGGCAGAGAAGACTCGGCTTGAACTGGCAAGCGACCTCAGTCATGGTACTATGAACTTGATGGAAGATGCCCAACTATTTGATCAGGCACTGGAGTCGGTAATTGGTAATATGAGACGAGCTCAGGGTAATGCCTAGACAAACCTGCTTGCTTGCGATATACAGTTAACTGCCGCCAATGTAGTCTTGTTTTATTGTTGTTACTTAATTGATAACATTATTGGTTGTTAATAACATTCTTTCTGGTTAGTAAGATTGATCGTTGTTAACAATGTTGTTAACAATATTGTTGCTTGTTAAAAGGGAATGCACATTGCAGCAATTTTCGATTTCTGTAGATGGCTGGTTATCTGGAGCTCAACGGGTAGCGTCGCCAAATTATAATGAACGACCGCCTCATGTCGCAATAAGTTTGCTAGTACTACACAATATTAGTTTGCCGCCAGGTCATTATGGGTTGGGTAATATTGAGGCATTTTTTACCAACTCATTGGATTCTCAAGCACATCCTTATTTCGCCGAAATTAGTCACCTGACAGTTTCTGCCCATTTGCTTATCGACCGTTTAGGGCATATTGTCCAATTTGTACCGTTTAACAAAAGAGCGTGGCATGCAGGTGAGTCTTGCTTTCAGGGCGTAGATAATTGTAATGATTATTCCATTGGCATTGAGTTGGAAGGTACTGATGAGGAAGCTTATACAAATGAGCAATATCGTGCACTTGCGGCGGTAAGTGATCGACTCATGGCGTCCTATCCACATATTACGGATGAGCGTATTGTCGGCCATAGTGACATTGCACCAAAGCGAAAAACGGATCCTGGCCCAGCATTTGACTGGCAGTATTACAAAGATTTACGACAATTTGTGTCTTCTGCTTAAGCTTGTTTGCCGGAGATGACGATGGTGCGGATTATAAGACATAACTGCTAAAAGATGAGTTGATTTTATGGGAAAACATAAGGCCGTCAGGCGTATTGGCATTGATCTTGGTGGAACTAAGATAGAGGGAGTCGTTATTGATGGCAGTAGCAATATTCTATTGCGCAAGCGTGTGCCAACTCCTAGCTTTGATTATGACAAAACCTTGGAGGCAATTAATCAACTTGTTGAAGAATTAGAGAAAGAAACTGATAGTCGAGTTGCAAGTGTTGGTATTGGTGCCCCCGGTACTATATCGACATTGACTGGGCGTATGAAGAACTCTAATTCAACGTGGCTATTGAATAAGGATTTAATTGGCGATTTAAAACAGTGTTTGAACCGAGATGTTCGCATGGCTAATGATGCTGACTGTTTTGCGCTTTCGGAGGCTATTGCCGGTGCTGCTTGTGGCTATGTGTCGGTATTTGGTGTTATTTTAGGTACAGGAGTAGGTGGTGGCATCGTCATCAACGGTCAGTTGGTCCGTGGTGCGAATGGTATTGCCGGCGAATGGGGACATAACACCTTGCCTCATATTGAAAATTGCGTTGGTCGGTTATGGGGAGAAGGCGACGCGGCCCGTCAGTGCTATTGTGGTCGAGAAAACTGTATTGAGACATTTCTCAGTGGCGCGGGTATTTGTCGTACCTATCA
>JANQMK010000048.1 GCA_028280085.1 Pseudomonadales bacterium | reverse complement strand
ATGCAGCGTTATTTGGTGCAATAGATTCGTCTACTAACGCCTTCATTGTGAGGATGTCTTCTTTATATTTTGCATAAAAGTCCCAAGTTGGTGTTGGTTTGTAGGTTATATCTTTTAATTCGAAATAATCTATTACTCCTTTTGCGGTAGTGGGTTTTACAAAGACTTCGCTATCAGGATGAAAATAAGCGGGTATAATGGTTACTAGTGACCACTTTGCTAGTTTGCCCTGTTTTAATACCTCTACCATCGCGTTAAAGCCCTTTGTTTGATTACCGTGCAAAAAATTCTTTAGGCCATTGGTCATTTGCTTTAGTTCGCTTTCTTGCAAAGTAGGTACAAAATCTCTGAATTTAGGTTTTTCAAACATGGACACCATGGAAGAGCGTGCAATTATTTTAATCATGTCGGCAGCGACTTGTTGATGTTTTGAAAACCGAGACTTAATAAAGCTTTGCTGGGCCATTGTAATCATCTTATCCATTTTGTGTTTTTTTCCGATGGCGGCCAGCTCAGGGTGATGAAACCCATCGGGGTACTTTTTAAAAAAAATTTTTTCAGCCTGTTTCAACTTACGCTTGTTCAAAGCATATCTCCTCAATTGATCAAATAATTACGATAATGCGTCGGGCTCGGCGGTGGATAAAATAGGATATTTTTCACCTAGATTAAACTAATGATGAAGCACTATAGAGCAATTTTTCCGGTCTGATGTTTAGTGCCATGGCAAGCAAAGGTACGGTTAAACGATCATTGACGTTTTAACGACTAACTTGATGCAATATTGGCGACTTAAAATGACAGTTTAAATAAAACTATAACTTAAGTTATAGTCATGCAAGCTTATTTTATCTTGGCTGAGCCTTAATGTTTTGAATTCAATCAATGGGTAGTATGCATTGCCCATATAACAATTCAATGAAGGCTTACTGCTTGCAAAACAAGTAGTAAAAATCGCCAGCTAGTTTTTGCTAGGTCAATTTAACAATCATAACCCGTTAATCAGTTGATATGTTTTAGCTGATCATAGTTGCTTGCTTTCCAGTATTTTTTAGCTATATAGTTTTACCTAATATAGTGAAGCAACAGCAATGCCTTTTTATTCTGAGCTGTACTCTACGTTACATTAAGACATTAAGACATTAAGCATTTAATTTGGGGGCTTAATTAGAGGTCAGCTATTGCATAACCATAACAATATTAAACACCTTGAGACGATTAAACATGTTAACTAAAAAACATATACCGTTAATTTTATTAACCGGCGTGGCACTCAATATGCCGGCTTGTAATTGTTATGATGGTGAAGGCGAGCCTGCATCTATCATCGACCAGCCCGAAGCACTAAGTATTATTGTTAGCGGTGAAGTGATTGATGCTGCTACTGATACTCCCATTGGCGAAGATACTGATGCTACCACGACCTTGTCGATTTATCAGGCAGGCACCCTGTCGACGCAAACTGAGACAGCGCTGGGTGAGCAACAAAATCAATTCACATTAGAAGATGGTATTTTTAGTTTTGCGGTTGCAGATGACACGCAATTGCCATTATCCCTCAATTTAGTTGCCGAGTCGGCAGGCTTTTTTTCTGGCGGTAAATCATTAACCATTGATGCGACAGGCACTTATGAGATTGATATTAGACTGGTTAGTAACAGCGACTTGAGTCAAACATTGGGCGGGATTGAGCAAGCACAAACAAGTATTGGTTCTAACGTCAGTAGCGAAGGGAGGACCTTGAGTGATATCGCTATTGAGACTGCTAGCACTGATAACTCAGACGGCGGCAGCGTCAATCTTGACATTCCCGCTGGGGTGAACCTATTGACGGCCCAGGGAGAGCCGGTAACGGGTGACGTGAGCGTCGACGTCGCATATTTTAGTAATGACATTGATGCCAGCACAACGGAAGCCTCGGCATTAGAGAGTTTTCCCGGTGGTTTGGAGGCGGATATCATTGTTAACGGTGAAGCTGTCGAGGGGGTTTTTATCAGCGGTGGTTTTGCTGCCATTGAAATCAGTGATAACGAGGGCAATAATGTTTCGCAATTAGATGCTGAAGGTGAAGCTGTTTCAGCCACTATTTCAATTCCGGCCGATACTGTCAATCCGTTGACTGATCTACCAGTACAGGAGGGAGATACTATTCCCGTATGGAGTTATGATTCGACCACGGGAGAGTGGAGTGCTGAAGGAGATGGTCAGTTGGGTGCATTGGATATCGCCACTAACACCTATCCGGTAACATTTGATATTGCACACTTATCTTATTACAACCTGGATTGGCGTTACGATGGCAATCGAATCTGTTCCAGCACTAATACCTTGGTCATAGTTGATGAAGATGGTTTCCCCATCATTTTTCCCGTTGCTGTTGTTATCAAAGCTATTAATACCGGTTATCGGAAAAAAAGAATTGTCAGCTTTAATATCAATGCGCCTGGTGAGCTAGCATTTAGGCAAGCGCCGAGTACGGCAGTTCTGATGGACGTTTTATTTAATGGAGTCAGTATCGCCGATGGCACTGAGGCAGATGGCCTCATATTAATTGACGATTTGTGTGATTTTCCCGATAACCTAGAGGTTCCGGTCGTTGCCCCGGATGCATTGTTCGTTGATGTTGAAGTAAACGTTATTCATCGCTGTCGTAACAATCCTTCCATCACTACTGGTGTCCCTTCAACCTCAATTCGCTATTCTACTCGTACTGGTGTTAGACAAAGAGGTTGGGTGTACACGGATAGTAGCGGTAGAGCCATTATACCTAGCTTACTTGAGGGCCCAACCTATCGCTTACGGGTTACCGATAGAAGCGCTGGTCGTTCCACTCGTAATCAAGATATCACAACACCAACCGATCCGGTCACTATAGCCTTTGATGTCGATTGCCAGACTCCAACAGGGGCAACAGGAGCTACAGGCGCCTTAGGGGGAGGTGAATAGTCTAGGAGTTTATTACAAATGCAGCTTCGCCCGTTAGACGGTAATTGGTTGGCGATTCTGAAAGGGCTATGTTTAGGGGGACTATGTTTAGGAGGGCTGTGGCTGCCCGGTATAAGCTATAGTGATACTCAGTTGTCATTTCAAGGCTATAGCGGTGGCCTCAGTAATCCTTCTGCCTATTCGCTCAATTGGGGCGAGGCCCATATTTTATATAGTAATCAGCTTGAATTAGATGACACTTACGTCGATGGTTATAACGCGCTCATTGGTTTTGGTATACTACCGGGCTTAGAAATTAATGGCCGTATAGCCACAGATAATCTCAGGGATAATCTTTTCGAGACAGCCGGTGTTAGGGATCTATCTTTAAATGTAAAATGGCAACTGCCTCGTTTTATTCATGATTCTGTAGACATTGCTATTGGCGTGCAAGATCTTGGCGGTGAGGCTAATTTTTTTGATGCTGAATATGCGGTTGCTTCCTGGGCGCTAGAGCCCATAACTTTACATATGGGTCTTGGCAAGAGTGACAGTGATTTAGGTCGACTCGATGGTGTTTTTGCTAGCGTTGAATACAAAGTACATGATTATTTAAATTTGTTAGCTGAATACAATGGTGAGGACTCCCAAGCCTTTGGAGTGCAATTATCAAATAGTCTGTTTACCTTACCTATCAATTGGCATGTATCGCTGGCTGGCTTTAATACCAGTGAAGCCGAGAATCCTTTTTTTTCTGTTGGACTGTCATTGCCGCTAGACAATAAACTATTGCGCCGCAATTCAACCCATTTAGCGCACTATATTGATCAAGCATGTTATAAAGAGAGTGGGGCTAAAGCGAATGTGTTAGAGTTTGATGATAACTTTAGCCATGACCGAAAAACTCTTCACACATCAGTAATAATCTATAAACTAAAGCAAGCACTAGTTAAACTTGGCTTTGAAAATATAGATATTTTCAGCTCGAAGTCGACACTGTATATTTCGATTGAAAATAATATATTTAACCATAATGAAATGGATGCCATTGGTGTCGTTATGGGACTGGCCAGCATGTTCCACTCTAAGCAGCTCATCACTACTGAAATTACACTAACGAATTTTGACATTCCTGTATTTGTTATCAGTATGGATAATCTTCAATATCGATATTTTTTATATTGTGACGGTCCTTTGGACAAGAAAAGCTACACAATCCATCGTAGCAATCCACACCAGAAATTTTTTCGCAGGCCATTACTTGGCGATTATTCCTTTGTGCCACGTATGATGTTATATCCAGCTATTAACTCTACTATTGCAACCGAATTTGGGGTATTTGATTATTCACTTGCATTAAGAGCTAATATTCAGTTGCCATTGTGGCGGGGCAATGTCATGGAAGCCGTGCTGGATTCGGAAATTGATCGTACCGAAGACTATGAAGCTGGTAATGTCTTTGGTGAAAGTCGTATTCGCAATGGTTTAAGAAATCTATTGTGGCACCAGACAGTCCCTCTTGGCCATCATCTCTTTGTTCAACTCAGTGCTGGAAAATTTAGACGAGATTTTCTAGGTGTATTAGGCAGTGGTTATTGGCAACGAGGGGCACATCGATTCAATGTGAAAGCAGCTGTTTTTGAAGAGAGTAGCATAGAAGATGATAAAGAAATCGCTACTGGCAGCTATCGCTATTACTGGCCTCAATATCAGGTAGCGACAGAAATAACTGCCGGAAAATTTTGGGCGCAAGATAGCGGGTTTAAATTAGAGACTCATCATTACTTTGGCGATGTGGTCGTTTCGACATTTTATGCTAATACCGAATATGAACTAATTGGTATAGGGATAACCTTACCACTGACCCCGCGACGGGACAGCAGACCAGGTAGAATACAGCTGCGAGGTAGCGAAAGTTGGCAGTATCACATCAGTACGAGAATTAATAGCCCTGCCAACTTACTCGATATTGGCATTGCCAATGAACCTGTGCCGTCACACAATTTAGAACGTAGTTATTTCAACCGCGATCGGCTGCATGAGCCTTATCTGATATCAAACAGTTCGAGTTTACGCGAGTCATTTTTTACCTTTGGTAAATCAACCATCGAATAATAAACAGCTGTAAATTTGTATGATTTAGCATCCGTTAGTTCTATCTTACTAATCTTTAGTTGTAACAAGTACTTAGATCAATTCAGGTGGTTGGCAATTTACCACACTACCGCTATTCAACCGGTCTTTCGGTTAATCATGCGTACTTATATATGTAGCGTGACGGCTACACACTAAAAAATAATGTCCGGGATTAGTATTCTGGGACCACCTGTTATACATAAGTTGATTAGTTTGAGATGGGCTTTCTGACTTGTATGGCACTCTTAAAATATATTGATATGGGGGATAAGTAATAATTCTTCCACGCCTCTAGTTACAAAGTCCAAAGGCAAGTTACAGGGGGTGGTTAATAGCCAGCAACAATGGCCTATATCTACAATATTTTAAGTTATGAATCGATAAATACAGATATTGGTAAATATTAAGTGCTAAACAAAGTATGGACTTGGGCATTAAGTAGAGGTAACAGTATGAGGATTGCTGCTTTTGTTTTTTTGATTGCACAACTGCCAACAGTTTTTGCAACTACAACAGATTGGGATTACCCAGCGCAGGTTACTGAAGGGTTTCGCGCTACTTTTGAGGCAGATTGGAACCATCATGCGCTACTAAAAACAATTGTGCCGGCTGATCCCTATGCCTTAACCTATGACCAGGAATCTACTAGCAATGCTCATTCAGAGATTATGTCGGCTGTTCTCTACACTGAAAATTTGTCTGAGGCTGAACGACATCAAACTGAGTCTCTAGCTGCCAATTTATTTAATACTAATATAAAACGCTATGCAGATTTCCACGAAACTAAATTGCTTCCTATTCGAACTGCTCAGGAAACTTTAGCTGATCGTTTGTCTCCGCATCGGATTATTGATTTGACTCCGGAAATGTTCGAAGACCAATGCGATGATATTAGGCTGATCAGCGCAGAGATGATTACGTCTAACCAAGCTTTTCTTTCTTCTTGTAATTCAATAGATGCTTATCTCAACCAATTAATCTCTGATCGTTTGGAATCTTCCGATGATGTTGAACGTTTTCGCGGCTATTATTTTATTCGCTTTCATCCTGGTACTTATCGATTCTTTAATCCGGTGGCAGTTTCTACTCGAACGCTATTCTTTGGTTTGCAAGATGGAGTGCAAATTCGTAACGGACGTATGGGGAGTCAGTTAGATGGAGATAAGCGTAATCGGTCGGTGTTTGTTGTAAATGACGCTGCTCATATTGGTGTGGAGAATTTGAATTTCCGTGATGCGAATATCGGTGTACTGGTAGAGTCAGGCCAGCTGATTCAACTTAGAAATCTTACTATCGAAAACAGGACACGATTTTTATTTGAACAAGTCAATAATCTTTTGATCGAGCATAATCGCTTTTATGATTCACAAAACGACAGCTTCTTAGTATTTAATTCAAGTGACGTGTTTCCTTCACGAAATTTATATATTGGTAGAAACTTGTTTGGTGGTATTCATAATGAAGCAATTGATCTCAACGGGAAAGTCGAAGATGTCATGATCTATGGTAATCATTTTCTCGGTAATGTAATACGTGATTCTAGTATGCAAAGTCACTATGCTGAAGAAATTATAGATATAGGCAATAGTGTCAATGACGGTGTTGACCCAATTCGCTATGTCCATTTACATAAAAATTACTTTGATTGCTTTGGTCGATATAGCTCTGCGGTTCGTATCAAAGAAAATACGAGCTTGGTTCGGTTAACACTTAACCATTTTAACGATTGTTCGAGAAGCTTTACTGAAAATGAGTACAGCATTGCGAATTCTAGCGCTGAGATAATTGCTTCAAGTTCTCGAGCGGACATTGCAACACTTGACGCTCATATGATTTTGCTCGATAGAAATATTCATTTTTCGAGCTCCTACGTCTATGCTTTAGCTAGATTTCATGATAGCTCTTCGAACATTGCGCTCGTTGAGAATTCCTTTAATCATGTAAGAAATGTAATTTTTGAACCCATATCTTCTGTGCATTTTCTCAATAATTTAGTGTATAAGGGAAACTTGGTGAGCTTTGAAAGTAATAATTTTCCCGTAGTAAACAGAAGCCATCTAACTCCACTATCCAGTGTAAACATTTGGTTTAGCCAGAATCAATGTCGATATCAAGATAGTTTTCCTACTATTGGCTTCGAGGCTCTTTTGCCCTCGCATGTTGAATATTATCCACTGTGCGATTAAGTCTCTGAGAGTCATATTCTCCAGTGGCTTGCGCTGAGATAGTTTTTAATAAAGGACTAGTAAAGAGTAACGGGACTGCATTTGGCTTATTCAATCGTCATAACGCATTTCAATATAGTTATTTTTTGGAATCGAGTTATCAGCTGAATAGCGATAAGCTAGATGTCTGGTACCATGCTGCAGACACAGAGCACAAGAAGTTATAATAGGGTTAGGATTGGCTTATGGCATTATGGTTATTGCAATAATCAAATCTCGCCCCCTAGACACGCCGCCCCCTAGACACTGTCATAATCAAATCTGCCAAGCCCTGCCGTTATCTCCATCGCTGGCAAAACAGTGCCATTAGTCTGCCACTGCCAGCCTTATACCTCGCCATATTTATGTTAAATTGTCTATTTATTGTCATATTATCATATTTAAAGATTATTATTTGATCGAAAATTGATAAAAATAGCGCTGTAAATGATTCAACAACACCCAATTGGATGTGATACAATCGGCCGCCCTCCGGTCACCACATGTCGGAGATAGTTGGAACAGAAAGCCGAACAGAGCTAAAGAGAGAATCTATGCAAATCTGGGTCGACGCCGATGCTTGTCCTAATGTCATCAAAGCTATTTTATTCCGCGCCGCGGCTCGCTTTGAGATAATGACCACCCTAGTCGCTAATCAGGTGATACAAGTGCCGCCTTCACCGTTTATAAAGACGGTGCAAGTATCCACAGGGTTCGATGTGGCGGACAATTATATTGCTCAACGGATTACGACTAACGACATTGTCATCACAACAGATATTCCTTTGGCCGACGAGGTGATCGCTAAAGGAGGGCACGTGATTAGCCACCGTGGTGAGCTGTTGAATGCTGAGAATATTAAACAACGTTTGGCAATGCGCGACTTTATGGAGGAAATGCGCGATGGCGGCCAAATCAGTGGTGGCCCACCACCGCTGGCGAACAAGGATAAGCAAACCTTTGCCAATGCCTTGGATAGATTGCTAACAAAACTAGCTAAATAGCGCATCTACCCATTTAGTGTCTAGTCAATTGATTTAAATTCCCACCACATAACCTCTAGTAAGAATTCTCAATATTGTTTTAGGAATAGTTATGCTTTTACATTCAACAAAAAAGGATTGGCTCGGCAATCTCCGTGCAGACATTTTAGCTGGCCTTGTGGTCGCGTTGGCGCTGATTCCAGAGGCCATTGCATTCTCTATTATCGCCGGTGTTGATCCTAAGGTTGGACTCTACGCCTCTTTTTGCATCGCAGTTATTACCGCTTTTGTCGGCGGACGACCCGGAATGATTTCAGCTGCCACTGGCGCCATGGCGCTATTAATGGTGACCCTGGTAAAACAACACGGGCTCGAGTATCTATTGGCAGCTACTTTGCTGACCGGCGTATTGCAAATTGCCATGGGTTATTTAAGGCTGGGCAGTTTAATGAGTTTTGTCTCTCGCTCGGTAGTGACGGGATTTGTCAACGCATTGGCCATACTCATCTTTATGGCCCAGTTGCCTGAGCTAACTGATGTCAGTTGGCATGTTTATGCCATGACGGCAGCAGGGCTAGGGATTATCTATCTATTTCCATATGTTCCTGTCGTTGGCAAAACCATTCCTTCACCATTGGTCTGTATATTGTCATTGACCGCTTTTGCTCTGGCGACGAATTTAGATATTCGTACGGTAGGCGATATGGGTGAATTACCCGATAGTTTGCCGTTTTTTCTCTGGCCCAATGTACCCCTGACATGGGAAACATTGCAGATTATCTTTCCCTACGCATCGGCTTTAGCGGTGGTGGGTTTATTGGAATCGTTGATGACTGCTACCATCATTGACGACTTGACTGACACCCCTAGTGATAAAAACCGGGAATGTAAAGGCCAGGGTATTGCCAATATTGGCGCCGGTCTCTTAGGGGGTATGGCAGGTTGTGCTATGATTGGACAGTCTGTTATTAACGTAAAATCTGGCGGCCGAGGACGACTGTCCACATTAGTCGCCGGTAGCGTGCTTTTGGTATTGGTGGTCTTTCTCAACGACTGGGTTGCCCGAATTCCCATGGCGGCACTAGTAGCTGTGATGATTATGGTATCAATCGGTACCTTTAACTGGAGTTCCATTCGTAATTTAAAAGTTTACCCTCTCTCTAGCAATATTGTTATGATTGCAACGGTACTGGTAGTTGTTTGGACTCATAACTTAGCCTATGGGGTTTTTGTTGGTGTGCTGCTTGCCGCTTTGTTCTTTGCCAATAAGGTCAGTCATTTTATGTATATCGAGCGGGAGCTGAATGAAAATGACAATAGCTGTACCTATCGGGTACACGGGCAGGTATTTTTTAACTCAGCCGATAAATTCCTTGCCCAGTTCAAATTTAAGGAAGCAGTAGAAAAGGTCGTTATCGATTTAAGCCTTGCCCACTTCTGGGACATCTCCGCCGTGCACTCACTCGATGTTGCTGTTATCAAATTTCGCCGTGAAGGTGCAGATGTAGAAGTGATTGGGCTGAATAAAGCCAGTGAAACTATTATTGACCGCTTTGGCGTTCACGACAAACCCGAAGAAATAGCGCGTGTTTTAGGAGCACACTAAAAATGAATAACAACCCCTGTGTCTTATCCTGTATCGACGGTGCCACCTTTAGTGAGGCTGTCTGTGATTACGCCGCCTGGATCGCCAAAGCCGTATCCGCTCCAATCACGTTTTTGCACGCCATTGAGCAGCTTAACACGCCTGCGGTGTCAGATCTCACCGGTGCTATTGGTTTAGGTGCATCAGAAGAGTTATTAGATGAGCTTATCTCTGTAGAACAAAACCGCACCCGCTTGTTAATCAAAAAAGGCAACATTATGCTGGAGTCAGCTAAAGAGCGAGTGACTCAACAGGGTGTCGAGTCAATCAGTTTACGCCAACGGCACGGCAGCCTGATCGAAACCCTAGTCGATATGGAAGAGCAAATTCGCGTCTTAGTCGTAGGCATTCGCGGTGAGCAACATGCTGAAGACACATCGGGTATTGGCAATCAGCTTGAAGCCATTATCCGCTCGCTCCATAAACCTATCTTAGTCGTCAACAAGCCGTTTACTTTACCAAAAACCATTATGTTAGCTTACGATGGCAGCGATGCCGCCAATAAAGCACTAAAAATGGTGGCTTCTAGTCCGTTATTTACTAATATGCCGTGTCATCTTGTCAGAGTGACAACGAAAGTTACGGCGGAAAAAATTGGCTATGATAGCCTACTAACCGATGCCAGCCGTCGACTTGCCGCCAACGGCATCGACGTCACCACTGCGGTGATCGATGGCAAAATTGAAGACGCCCTGGCAGACTATCAAGCCAGCCACGGGATTGATCTCACCCTAATGGGAGCATTTAGTCACACTAAAGTGCGTCATTTATTGCTAGGTAGTTTTACTGCCAAAATGCTAGCAAAAACACAGCAACCATTGTTATTGTTAAGATAGCTTCTAGGGAACCTCTGAATAATAGTAATGGGGGTAGGATTGGTTTTATGGCATTATCGTTATTCCAATAATCAATCCTGCCTCTTAGACCTGCCCCTTATAGACCTGACTCTTAAACTTAGCCCCCTAGAATTCCGCCCCCTAGAGACCCGTCGCGTGAAAGGGCCACATTGACGATGCTCGATTTACTGCTCCATGATGGTTCAGGATCAAACGTATTGCCTACAGGTAGCGCTGGTTATCTTATATAGAAGCGCTTTAGTGGCATTATTACTCTATAACAGAATTACTCTATAACAGAAAAAAATGTCCGGAATTGGTGGTCTAAGCCTACTTATAATTATAGAAACGAGTTAAACGGCGATTCGAAAAAAAATAGAGCAGTTAAGTCTGGTTGTTATTGATACAGTTTTCGTTGACTTAATGAACCCGTCAAGTAACCGGATACATATTTTGTGTCTCCGTCAGCTAATCGTCAGGTAATGGATAGTTTAAAAAAGGAAAATATTTATGACGAAGAGTTCAAAAATATTCTTACGTTATCTGCTGCTGACTTTGTTTATTAGTACTTTGGGTTGTAGTAACAGTAGTGATAGATGGGCACCGATAGTTAGTAGACTTTTTTCCTGATAAGTTGACGGTAAAAGCTGGTGAGCCGCTTGTACTTAACTGGGTCGTGCAGTCGAGGTCAAGTTTTCCAATAGGAACTTCGCCATTGATGTTTATCGGTGGACTAACGGATAGAAACTTTAGTATTAATGCGCCCACTGGCAATACTATTCCGATAGACTCGATATATGCCGATGTTGGCAATATAACGCTATTCCCAAAATCAGGTGGCAGCTATACTTTTATAGCCAATGAAACAATTATTGTTCCAGGCACTTTTGATATATTCCGAAATACGCAATCACTCTTACAAGAAAAAGCCTTTGAAACCCAAAAAACTATTACAATTAGCTACGATGATTATATTGACATTAGCGTGCTGGCAACAACGGTTCTTGAATTGGCAGCCTGTTTTTCCGCTCATCGTGGGGTCACCGTTGCTGAAATTATGCAGCTCGACTGTACCAGTTACAGGGTTGAAGATGTTTCAGCGCTAACCTATCTCAGGAACTTGAGGGAGCTGTCTCTCGATGCAAGCCATATCCTTGATATCCAGCCATTATCAGAACTTGCTAATCTACGTATTGTGGATGTTGCTGCCAGCACCGGTAATTGCGCCAGCCAGTTTGATTTGTATGAACTGTTTAAAGACACTGAGGTTATTACTGCGCTCAACGAGTCACTGTGTATTTTAGACAATCGATTGCGAATAGTAGATATTCGCTTTAATGACCCAGGATTAGATAGCTGCTGGCGAGACAACGAACTTAATGTTGAATATGCCCATCAGGTTAAACAGTTGTCATGTTATAGAAGAAGCAGTTTGAGTGTTAACAATATTGATGATATAGACCAATTAATCGGTTTGAGAGCATTAAAATTAATATTAGATGACAGCAGTGTATTAGATATATCACCGTTAGAGAGCTTAGAAAACTTAGGAGAATTGGTTGTTAAAAATGGTATTTTAGAAAATGTTACCCGTTTAGGCCAACTAAAGCTCAACGCACTCGTATTGGACAACAATATTAGTCAAGCTGATTTTTCAAGTCTTATGGCGAGTATCGCTGAACCTTATCGGCTTCAATCTATCGATGTGACGGATAATAGCTTAACGGATTTGTCTGCCTTATCGAGACTAACAAATATAGAGCAAATCACTGTGGCCGAGAACCGTATTATTGATTTATCGCCATTGGCAAATATGAAGAAAGTGACTCATCTGGATGTATCAAATAACCAGATACAGACAGTGCCAGACTTATTATTACCGCAACTCCTTGTTTTCGATCTTAACGACAACCCAGTATCGGCCTTTGCGCAACAGCGTTTATCAACCAGTTTGTCTAGATTACTTATTGAAAATGGCCAGCTTGTAGACCTGGTTGAGGTGGGGCAACTGCCGACTCAAGCCCTGAGGGAGCTTGTGTTAACAAATAATGGCATTACAGATATATTGCCACTGGAGCCGCTCCTACTCAATAACAGCACATTAGATTTGATGTTAAACAATAACTTGATTAGTGATGTCGGCGTTTTCAACCAATCTAGCGAAAATTCGATACAATTTAACTTTGAGTATAATCAAATAACAACAGGCGTAGAAAAAATTGGCAAAACCTTTAGGCGATCTTCGTTCCTATATGATGGAAATAATCAAATTCCCTGTAGAGAACTAGCTTCATTAGGCTTTCAGTTATCGACTAGATCTGATGAGTGTATTGAATAAAAAGTCAAAAATAGTGTGAATACAGATAATAGTGTAACGGGGTGAATAAGCAAGGCGATTATAAAATAACGCGTCTTTATGTCGCCAGCTTTCCTTCTTAAATTAAAAAAAATAATAATAAACGATATCTTAAATATAATACTTCAAGTGACTAAGGACACCTATCTTGCTAACGACCACCGATATTACAATGTAATAAAGATAATCTTATTTATCGCCAGTTCGTCATCGTGGTCAGTATTATGAAATTTGTTAGTAACGCTGATCCCCACAGAAGTCGGAATAATAAAGGAGCTAAGGCTCGATGAGTACAACATATTTTCACGACCTACCGCAAAGGTATCAAGTTCAATCTCTCTGCTAGCTAATGCGTTTATTACACTTGAACCTGTCGATCTAACAATTTGCTGAATAACATAGAGTTTAGATGGGCCTACCGCAACACGTGTATAAGCCCGCTCATCACCAATTTTAGTATGTTGTGCATCCGACCCTTCCTGATAGAATTTGACTTCGGTTTCGTACCTAACACTCGTGTGTGTCGCATATAAAGTTATCCACGCAATTGCAATACCGTCATTGGGCCCGATAGCAAGAGTAGATAATTGTGATTGGCCTTCATTGTTAACATTTACCTTTACAGAATCTACTCATACGCTCAATAAATCTGAAAAACGAGAAACATAAAGATCGCCCCGGTCTACCCGTTCGTTAGTATCAGGTCGTCGCACTGTATATCTATCTTCAAATACCACGATATAACGGTTTTGCGAATCCATTTTAAGGTTGGCTCGTTGAATATATTCATGAGTCTGACTAAAAACTAGAGGAAGTACATCAGTCGTGGTCTCTCCTGTTGCATCAACTTCTTTTAAATAGACAGTGCTAGACAAGCCATCTAACGTCTCACGATATCCCACCCAGCTTATAACAAAATCTCCACTTGGCGAAGTAATTACTTGTCCAGACCAATAGGTTTTGTCAGTTGAGTTTATTTGGGTTTTATCTTGAATAATCTGACCATTTTGAGAAACAATAAGGGAAAACAAATCAAAGCCAGATTTATAGATTGAGACAGGCTCGTGCCAAACTATCATGACATCTAACGATGAATTTATCGCTATAGAAAATTGTTCACCATTTTCAAGGATATCTAAAGGAATGTGAAAAGAGGAAATCTCTTCGCCAGTTTCTGAATGAATTAATAGTGATGCCTCTACGAGCTCATTACTACTACGGTCATTAGCATGAAGTAATGAAGCATAGCCAACCCCTTCGCTATGACTGACTGCCTTTACATAGTGCATTATAGATAAATCACTATGGGAATAACGAACAACATGTTGATTTACTGAATTTGGATTGTCAGAGTTCGCATTATCATCCGAATTATCGGAACCGCTGCTACCTAAACCACAGGATGAAACGATAAAAAGAACGGTAAACAAGCTTGTCATTTTAAGTAAATACCGCGGTGCAGGCATCGTTCAAATTATCCAATTCTGGTGGGTTTAACATATAAGAAACAACTAAATTTAATATAGCCTAAAAGCATACAAAAACAACAATCAGGGCGTTCTCTACTAAGCCATAGAATAAGTACTAAAAAGTAAATATATCGAAAGTTATAAATTCAATACCATTTTTCTATAAACCGCTAAATAGGTGTTTTAGACCGTCATACTAAGCATGGGATTCAATTAGGGATCAAATTGTTCAAGAAAGTAGTTTTTTACACTTTTGGCAGAATTTAAAGCAGGGGAGGTTTCTCTGTAGCAGGTTGACTCTTTTGGTTTGGACGCTCGATGAATAATAGATAGCTTCGCACGCGAGCATTGAACTTAATCAACAAACATGGGGCAATCATCTTTTAGCTCAACGACCAGTTTTTTCTTAGGCTTACGGTTATTGTAATTGAAAAAGTGTTGGGTCCTACCGGTTGCCCAGACACCTTGGTCAGTTTTGCCTATTTCTACACGCAAAGTAATCCCGTAATGAAATTTCTTCATCATCCAATGTATTGCAAAGTCACCTAAAGAATAAGCGACAATTTTCTTTAGTTTATTCTTATCGGTAAAAACGCTAACAGGCTGAGGAACGTGAGAATGGTGTCCTACGATAATATCCCAATCCTCTATGAGTCGTTTGGCAGTTTCTATTTGTGCAGGTCGTGGATAGAGTTCGAATTCATTTCCCCAATGTGGGTATAAAATATTATATACTCCTTCTTTTGGTGTTGCGTCAGATAATGATGGCAAGTAATCGGATGGTTGGTTGGATAATTCTGTGATGGCCGTGATATTAATATCATTGTTGATATTTAAACATTTGTTGTCTTTCGTCCCTATTACTATAAAGCCTTGGTCTTCTAGTTGCTTAATACATTGATTTAGGCCATGGAAACCGTGATCTGCTGCATGGTTATTAGCTATTGAAACAATAATTCTATTGGGACATTTAAACTCGGTGAGTTTTAAAAAAGTTTCCATTAAATTGTATTGTGAAAATAGACCTATTTTAGGACCTTTAAAAATAATACCTTCAAGGTTGACAACCAGATAATCACTGGACTCGGCCAATTCTCTGAATTGCTTATCAAAATCAAGTTCAAAGTGAATGACCGATAGGAAATCTCCAACGAACAGGAAAGAATATTGACTGTCTATGACATTGGCGATGAAATCTTTTTCCGCCCATTGCGTTTCTTCTCGATATTTCTTGCTTGGACCAAAAAGAAAGTTAAAAATCATTACGGCTGCTACCTTGAATGGATACGGAGAATCAATGAGTCTGAATTTCTCTATTGGTTGCTTATCGATATCGTTGCTGTTGTTATTAGCTGTCGTTGAAAGGTTAGTTGAAGGGGCAGTTGAATAGAGCCGAAAAAGTGCTGCTGGTAACACTAGCAAGTCAAATAGTAGGGCATAAGCAATAGTAATAGCTGCCAGTAGGCCCATGTTATTATTTGGCACATAAGAAGAGACTAACATTAGCCCAAAGGTAGCGATAAACAAGGCCGATGTAATCATGATGGCATTACCTGATTGTTCTAAAGCCGACTGTATAGCGACTTCAACGTTGTTAGCATTACGTTTCAGGCTATCTTTGAACTTAATCAATAGATGGACGGAATCATCAACGACGATTCCCATGCATAAGGTTGCGACCATTGCGACGCTGATGCCGATTCGTCCATCAATATATCCCCAAATTCCATACGCCATCGCAATGGGCGCTAAATTTGTTAACAAACCAATGGCGCCCAACTTGACACTTCCTAGTGCAAACAACATCAATATAGAAATCAGTATTATTGCTACAACAGTACCATAGTACATTGTTTCTGAATTAGTTTTGGCTGTTATAGAAAAAAGTATGTCGCCACCTAATCCTTTGATCTGCATATATTCCGGTGCGTTCTCTTTTAGCCATGCAGCTGCCGCATTGTTCAACTCTATTAGGGAGTTCGAACTAGTATTGTCGATATATACACTCAATTTAGTCCGAGAATGTTTATGGTCAATTAAAGACAAAGCTTGGGTATCGGTAGACATTTCATAGAGCAATAGATACTGAGCTGCTAGCTCGCGGCTAGCTGGTAAGGTGAAGTCGGATTTGTCGCCAGAGAGCATTACTTGGTTAATTCGTTTTATTAAGTCATGATAACCCTCAACATCTCTAACAATATCTTGTTTTTTAAGCCAGACGGAGAATTGTTCTAGCGTAGCAAGATACTCAACGTCATTTATTCCCCCTTCATCTCGAGCGGGAAAATCAAAAAAAATTCTTTGCACACCGTTCAGTTCGCGATTAATGAGCTTTGAGGTACGTACTATTTCAAAGGAGTCGTCAAACATCTCAGATAACACTTCATTGACGGAATTTTTAGATATTCCAACGACTGATAGTGGGACAACAATGAGCGCAACGATGATAATGGTGCCACTGTGAGACATGACAGTTCTTGCAAGCTTGGGCATAAAGGCTGCAAACAACGGCACAGATTCTTTACGCCCAACAGGTAGGCTCATAATCAATGCAGGGAGAAAGAATAACGACAAGTACCACGCGGTAATGACCCCGATAGCTACTGTATTACCCATATCGCGGATAGTAGGAGAAGAGCTAAAGTTAAAGCAAAGAAAACCAATCACCGTAGTAAAACTAGTAAGGGTTATTGCTTTATAGTTCATTCTCAAACTTTCTTCTATAGCGGTTTTCTTACTGACACCACTACTCACCAGTTTTAGATAACAAACCAATATGTAAATACAATCGGCAATAGCCAAGGTCATAATGACAGTAGGAGACAAGGCCGATACAGGGCTAATTTCGCCATTGATATAGCCTTTAAGACCCATAGAAATAATCGTATCGATAAGCAAAATCAATAAAGTCAAATAGACTGCATAGGTGTTTCGCAACATAATAAAGAGCAATAAAACCATGGTTATTGACGCCAGCGGAAAAAAGACGCGTAAATCCCGGCTGGCAGATTCCGCAAAGGCGTGCTCTATCATCACGCTACCGACTCGAAGAAAGGTTATATCCGGAAACTGTTGGCTGTAACGTTCTTTGATTTCTGTAATAGCCTCATATACTGTATTTCCGGCGGTACGTGAGTCTTCTGGCATAGCTAAATTGACTAATGCCAGAGTTATATGACCTTTATCCGAAAAGAGCCTGTTGTTAGCTAAGGCATCGTTTTTATAAAGAGACTGAATTTCAGAAAGAGCTTGTTTATTAGAATGGTCTATGCTGTCGAAAAGAGACTCTATTACTAGTTGGTCTTTATCATTATATATATATTTATAATTAGACAAAGATGATACGCTAATACTATATGGAATCTTAAGTGCTTCGTTAGTAAACTGAGTGATAGCCTCAAGCGTATTTTTATCAAAGATGTTGCCTGAATTAGGTATAATAGCTAAACCAACAACTCTGTAGAAGCCGTAGCGTTCTTGTAATTTATCATTTTCTATTGCCAGTGGGTCGTTATCGGTTAAAAATGCTTTAGCGCCTACAGTGACCCACAACTTTGTTGTGCCATAAGAGCTTATGATTAGTAACAATAAAGTGAGAAGAAAGACCTTATATCTGTGGTAATTAAAAATATTGAGCAGCAGCGATAACATTTGTAAGTATACCTCTTAGTTATTTCTTATTTATACATTGGAACTACTAACTAAATGGCGTCAAACGATATTAGCACTTTGCCACTGTAATTTATTTACTTCCTAATTTGTTTACTTCTTATTTTTTCCTTTGAGTTGGTGTAGTAAAATAAGTGAGTATGTTCATATGATTAAACAATATGCCATATCTAATTCCAGCTTTCAAACCATAAAAACACACCTAAAGTCAAATGGCGCCTCGCTAAAATATGTTTAATTCTCCTAGCTATGCTTAGGACAGAGGAAAACGGATACTGAGCCCGTTCTCTAGATTCAGTAAATCTAGAAAGATTATCAATCTGACATTTGTCGGTGACTATAGAGAGACTAAAGACCCATTTTACGAAAAACAAGTGCTATGGACCTCTTGATCAGGTTGCCTGGCCAGAGGAAGCAATTGTAGCATTGGCATTACGGTTTAGACTGAAGCTGGTTAATGTGGCCAAAATAGTTCAAAAGATACAGTTTTCTATAACTAAAGTTGCATGTAATTATGCCTCTTGTAGTTTATTTAGTGTGTTGAAATAAGAAGATGATAATATTAACAGCTAAAGCTTAGTTACATAGACGTTTTGACTTGTAACGATAGGATTTGCATTGCTCAAAAGTTTTTGGTGGGTTTTTGATCGGAGTTGTGCGTGCAGAGCGCATTTTACTATTTGTAGTTTTTAGTTTACCTGACTTTTAGTTTGATTAGCATATATCGGCTTAGAGTTGACTACCTACTCCTGAAGGGAGTTAAAAATCCTAGCGTGCCAGGCTGTCTCTATAACTAAAGATATAGTATAAATTGCTGACAATAAGTTATTATTTATATTTTGTTATGGAAAGCTTGCTGTATAATGCCATACGCAATGGTTGGGCGAGCCAGTGGTTGGTAATCTGTCTCGTTATTAGTTTGTATTTTGTTGTTGGTTTGTATTGGACTGACTACCTTTAGTCAGTAGTACTGACCAGTGTGAAAAGCTTGATGTAATCAAGCTGACATTTTCTCGAGGAGCGCGACATAGTATGTTGATCTGTGATAACGCAAACAACTGTGATGAAGCAAATAAATTGGTACGTTTAAAAACGTTTGTTTTAGGTGTGTTTATGCTGTTGTTGTCTGCATGTGCCACGGAGTCTCATAAGACCTTGCAGCCACAGACGGTGGCTAGCTTCGGCTCGCAATACAGTGGCGAAAAATACGTCCTTGTGGTTGGTAAATTTCAAAACCGATCTACTTACATGCAAGGCATTTTTTCTGATGGCACGGACAGGTTAGGTGGTCAAGCTAAAACAATTCTAAAAACCCATTTGCAGCAGACCAACAGGTTTAAGGTTGTTGATAGACAAAATATGGAGGCAATCGCAATGGAAGCGAAATTGCGTGGCCAATCCCAAAACCTGATGGGGGCACAGATTGCGATTACTGGACATGTTACCGAATTTGGCCGCCGGACAACTGGCGATCAACAACTATTTGGTATTTTAGGCTCAAGTAAAAAGCAGGCCGCTTACGCTAAGGTGGCACTGAACCTGGTTAATGTTAACACGTCAGAAATTATTTATTCTTCACAAGGGGCGGGGGAGTACGCACTAAGTAATCGTGAGGTTATAGGCTTTGGCGGTAAAGCCGGTTATGATGCCACGCTCAATGGAAAGGTCCTCAATCTTGCTATAACTGAAGCAGTTAATAATCTAGTGAACGGTTTGGAAAGTGGTCAGTGGTCCGTGCCGGAGGCTCGTTAATGATGTTACTATTTAAAGCTTCACGCTATTTCTGTATCGCGGTAGTATTTATCATCGGTGGATGTGCGCAGCAAAAACCATCTCTGTATTATTGGGGAAGCTATGAATCCCTAGTGCATGACATGTATCTTAAGCCGGGGCAAGCTGAGTCGCATATTCAAATTGAGAAACTAACGGAAGATTTAGAACGTATTCAAGCCGAGGGTAAACGTGTACCCCCTGGTCTACATGCCCATCTCGGTTATATGTATTTTCTTCAGGGCAACGAGCCGGCAGCGCTGCAGGAGTTTGCTACTGAACGCGATCTTTTTCCCGAGTCGGCCACCTTTATCGATAGTATTATCAAACGAGCTAAAGGAAACCACAAATGATAAGTCGAGTTAACAAGAAATGGACCTTATCGTTAATATTTTCACTATTTTTACTTGGCG
>JANQMK010000107.1 GCA_028280085.1 Pseudomonadales bacterium | reverse complement strand
AGCTAACTTGTGTCCTTTTTCCGATAACCGCGAAATCAACAGCTGTCCCGACGTATCAGAAGATTCGTCACGACTATCCGATACGGTGAGAACAGCAATGTTGACCGGTTGGAATTCGTTGGCATTTTCATTAGACATAACTCGCCTCCAAGACAGGCACAAGCAACCATTAATTTAAACGACTATAATAACCAATATAAAAAAGTTAGCGAATAAAAACTCTTAACGTGTAGATCGGCAGGCCAGGTTGCCCAGAGGCTAATCTAGCCTACCTCAGGCAACTCCGGGTATACATCTTTAATAACAGCAGTCAGGCCAGAACGCCATGCACGCTGCTTGATTCCGTAGGTGTTAAGTATCTTCTTACACGACATAACAGCATTAGTCGGCTGCAACGAAAGAGATATATCGCTATCTAATGATACCGTGGTAACCTCTTTATCTATACCGCCAATATGTTGCGATAATACAGATAATACGGCATCAGCAAAATCATAGGCAGTGGTGGCGTCAGAGCTACAATAGTGAAAAGTTCCCCACGTATTTGAGCCACATTGCAACTGTTGCAGCATCGCAATCACTACCCGAGCCACATCAGCTGCTGGCGTTGGGCAACCTTTCAATCCTTCGGCTACAACAATCGGTTCAGCCTTTTTAGCTAAACCAAGAATACGAGTTAAATCATTTTCCCCCCACTGACTAAATACGTTACCGGTACGCAGGATAATATGCTGCGGACAAGTTATTTTAACCGCATTTTCACCCGCTAGTAGCGCTTTACCGTAGGCACTAACCGGCTTGGGCTCATCATCTTCCTGATATAAACCCTCTTTTTTACCATCAAACACAAAAGTATCGGATATTTGGACCATCGGTATTGACGCAGCACAACAGATCGTAGCCAAATCGATTGGCATAAGGTGATTTACCTTATCAACCAACTGCGGGTTCGCTTCCGCTAATAGGTAGCTGGGGTAAAGCGATGCATTGATAACAAAATCAGGTTTACTGGCTGCCAATGCCTTTTTAAACTCGTCGCTAACAATAAAGCCGTCAGAATCTGTCGGCAACGCGATAAAATCATAGCCTGCTTCCCGACAAAGCAGTGATAGAGCTCGAACAATTTGGGTGTCGGCACCAATAACCAGTAGTTGCACTGACTGTTGTCCTAAAGAGATGTCCTATTAACACGCTGCCATTGCACCGATACGCCACTACCAGCATTAAGGACTTTGCCATTTTTATCTTTTCAGTAGTTTCTTATCCGATCTACCGCCTACACACTAAAGGATGCGGGCTATTCTTTGTGCTTGATTAGCATAATATTCGGTCTTATGCCTTTAGCAATGGTTAAAATGGTATGTCGTCATCAAAACTGTCAAAACCCGCCGCTGCAGGTTCCATGCTCGCAGGACTGGCAGACTGTTTTGGCGACGACTGTTGTTGCTGCGCGGGAGCAGCTTGAAACCCACCATCTGGAGGAAAGTTATCACCTTGAGCGGCGCCGCGACTATCAAGCATTTGCATCTCATTAGCAATGATCTCAGTTGTATAGCGCTTAACCCCATCCTGCTCCCATTGCCGAGTTCGCAATGAGCCATCAATATAAACCTTTGAGCCCTTCCGTAAATACTCACCTGCTATTTGGCCTAAACGATAATTACCACGATCTCTAAACACAACTCGATGCCATTCTGTACGGTCTTGCATCTGTCCAGTTTGTTTATCTTTCCACGATTCAGTGGTGGCAATCGTTACATTTGTCACTGCACCACCATCAGGAAAATAGCGTGTATCCGGGTCTGCCCCACAATTACCAATCAGTATCACTTTATTTACGCCACGTGCCATGGGGCCCTCCTATCGATATTCGATGTTGGTTTCATTGTTAGTTAGTATCTTGTAAAGAGACCCGATAGCCACCTTAGTACGCTGGCAGGCCTCCACAGACTAGTTGCAGTTTACTATGAATAAAAAACCACAGCTACAACCCAGGCAAGAATCCAGGCAAGCTAGTGACATACAAGCATGATAAGTTGCTCAAGTCATAAACTACGCCATATCAGGCTACTGATTTCATATCTGCTTCTTTAGCGGCTGTTTTAATAGTTTTATTTGTCCGATTTGGTTCGTCCAACCTTAAATCCATTTGATTAAAATACCGCGGCGAATCCATCGTTACCACCAACAGCAACCAAACCGCGATTGCGGCCATACAAAGATAAAAAACGGCAGTAATGCCGTAGCTTTGAAAAACCCAGCCACCACAACTGCCGCCAACGAATGCACCAAGAAATTGGCTGGTAGAATAAAGCCCCATAGCCGCGCCCCGACTTTGGGAAAGGGTTGCCTTACTAACTAACGAAGGTAAAGTCGCCTCTAACAAATTGAAGGCCATGAAAAATAAAAAGAAACTGGCGATAACCCACCTAAAAGAATCTAAGCTTGTAGATAAAAGCATCAGAGCAGAAGCGAGTAAAGCAACAGCACCGACTAAGACAGCTTTAACTTGCTGTTTTTTCTCACCAATCATCATAAACGGTGCCATTGCCAAAAAAGAAAGCACCATGATGGGTAAGTAAATAGTCCAATGCTTATCCCCAGGTAACGTTAAACTGCTGACAATAATCAACGGAAAAACCACAAAGCAGGCCATCAGACAGAAGTGCAAAATAAAGACGCCAGCGTTGAGCCTCAACAAGTTTCGATCAAAAAGCACTCTCTTAAATCGTGACATGATATCACCGCCGTCGCCATAAATCGCTTCACGACGAGCTGATTGATACGGTTGAACAGCAAGCTGAGGCGAAGGAATAAACCACACTACTATCCCAATACCAACAACCGCCAACAAGGCAGTGACGCCAAACACACCTGTAAGACCGAATGCACCGCTAATAACGGGCCCAATAATCACGGCAATTGAAAAAGAGACACCTACACTAATCCCTATACCTGCCATGGCTTTAGTACGATTGTGTTCCTGGGTAAGATCGGACAAAAGTGCCATTACTGTGCTAGCAATAGCACCACAACCTTGCAGTATCCTGCCGATAATAACGCCATAAATATTATCGGCCATGGCAGCAACCAGACTGCCGGCAAAAAAGAGCAATAAACCCATTAAAATCACTGGCTTACGACCAATCTTATCCGACAGCATACCAAATGGGACTTGCAATAAAGCTTGGCTAAAACCGTAAGCGCCCAATGCAACACCAATCAACAACGGGGTACTGTAATGCAGCTCGTCTGCATATAGCGCCAAAATAGGCAACACCATAAACAGGCCTAACATCCTAAAAACATACAAAGCTGCCAACGAAGCCACGGCTCGCCGCTCTAATAGTGTCATCCCTAATTTATCAGGCATACAAACTCATAAATAGTCAAGTAATCGTTCAAGAGGCGACCTATTTTAGCAGTCTTTGCCAGTAAATAGTATCAGCCCCATAAGACTATTCTACCCAACAGACAAGAGCACTATTTATACATTCACGTTAGCTATTACTGTAATGTCAGTTGTAATGTCAGGGCTCGATTAACGGCTAAGAATAGACGCAAGCAAAGATTGGTTTTGAATAGGCTATGTTGCTCAGAGCCATTATAATGGTGAGTTTGTTAAAAGCTGGTGGGACGCAGTAATGGATAAAATTGTAGTTCGAGGCGCAAAAACTCATAACCTAAAAAATATTGATCTTGACATACCTCGCGATAAGCTCATTGTTATTACCGGTTTGTCTGGCTCAGGCAAATCTTCACTCGCTTTCGATACACTTTATGCAGAAGGACAACGCCGTTACGTTGAATCACTGAGCACCTATGCCAGGCAATTCTTATCGATGATGGAAAAGCCTGATGTGGATCACATTGACGGCCTATCACCAGCTATTTCAATTGAACAAAAATCCACTTCTCATAACCCTCGATCGACAGTGGGTACCATAACAGAAATCTATGATTACCTAAGGCTGCTTTACGCCCGAGCAGGCATACCCCACTGCCCTGATCACGATCTACCATTAGCAGCACAGACCGTTAGCCAAATGGTTGATCAGGTCATGAAGATCAAAGAAGGAACGAAAGTCATGCTGTTGGCGCCGGTTATCAGGGGCCGTAAAGGCGAGCACTTACATATACTCGACCAACTCAAAAACCAAGGTTTCATCCGAGCTCGCATCAATAATATCGTGGTCGATATCGATGCAGCGCCAGCACTCGATAAAAACAAAAAACATACTATTGAAGTCGTTATCGACCGCTTTAAAGTGCGCCCTGATATTTCAATTCGTATGGCAGAGTCGTTTGAAACCGCGCTACAACTCGCAGACGGTTTGGCCGCCATTAGCTATATGGACAGCGACAATGAGGATATTCTATTTTCCGCAAAATTTGCCTGTCCGCAATGTGGACACAGTATTAACGAGCTCGAGCCAAGAATGTTTTCATTCAACAACCCCGCTGGTGCCTGTCCAAGCTGTGATGGCCTAGGGGTTAAACAATATTTTGATGTAGAACAAATTGTTCTTCACCCTGAAGCAAGTTTATCTGAGGGTGCGATACGCGGCTGGGATAAGCGTAATATCTACTATTTTCATTTGTTAAAGTCATTAGCTGATCACTATGATTTTTCGATTGACACGCCTTTTAAAAAACTAAAGAAAAGGCACCAAAAAATCATTCTAAACGGTAGCGGTAAAGAGAAAATCGACTTTAGCTACGTAAACGACCGCGGTGACGTGGTAACGAGGACTCACAGTTTTGAGGGTATTATTCCCAATATGGAAAGACGCTATCGTGAAACTGAATCACAAATGGTGAGAGAAGAGTTAGCGAAATATCTTTCCACTCAAGAATGCCCATCTTGTGAAGGCACTCGTCTTCGGCGAGATGCAAGACATGTATTTATTAAAGACAAAAACTTACCTTTTATCACGGAGCTACCCGTTGGCGACGCATATGACTACTTTAATAAGTTAAAGCTTAAAGGCAAGCAAGGTAAAATAGCAGAAAAAATTCTTAAGGAAATTCGCGAGCGACTAAAATTCCTGGTTGATGTTGGTCTCAATTACCTCACTCTAAATCGCAGTGCTGAAACACTCTCCGGCGGCGAGGCACAACGCATTCGTTTAGCGAGTCAAATCGGAGCTGGCCTAGTGGGCGTTATGTATATACTAGATGAGCCCTCAATTGGCCTGCACCAGAGAGACAATGATAGGCTGCTAAAAACCTTAACCCATTTAAAAGATATCGGCAATACCGTTATTGTTGTCGAGCATGACGAAGAGGCCATAAGATTAGCCGATCATATTATTGATGTCGGCCCCAAGGCAGGGGTGCACGGGGGAAAAATTGTTGCTTCAGGTACAATTAATCAAATACTAAAGTGCCCCACATCTATTACTGGGCAATATTTATCAGGCAGAAAACATATAGCCATTCCCAAAAATCGAACACCTTATGACGAAGAAAACTTTCTTATTTTGGAAGGTGCCAGCGGCAATAATTTGCAACATGTTCAGCTAGAGATACCCATAGGTCTAATGACTTGTATTACCGGAGTCTCCGGTTCCGGCAAATCAACTCTGATTAACGGCACCCTCTATCCCATCGCTGCAACAGAGCTGAATGGCGCCT
>JANQMK010000017.1 GCA_028280085.1 Pseudomonadales bacterium | reverse complement strand
GCCGCTTGCGCCATAGATAAAAGTTAGATTGTGTCAGTTTATGTTTTTGGCAGAACTGCTGTACGGTAAGTTTACTGTTGAGTTGTTCTTTTATGAGTGATGACCATTCGTCAATCGTTCGTCTTGTCGCTGGCTTTCGAATCATTTTGCTACCCTATACTGAGTTATTAATGTCTGTAAGAGGAAAGATTAACAGGTGATAGTTCGGCAGCGATAGACGGTTAGTTTTAAACGCTTACGCACTACCGAAGGTTTCAACTCTAATTGGCAAAGGGCAATGAAAAAGGCGTTAGCAGAAACCAAGCTGTCAGTAAGTTTTACTGAACATGATCTACGTGCCAAAGTCGGCTCTGATGCTGAAACTGACGAAGATGCACAGCGTCAGTTAGACCATGCTAGCGTCCAGATGACACGCAAGGTGTACAGGCGTAAGGCCGTCACAATGCCCGTTGCTAAAGGTTTTAAGATAAAGAACAGGGAGGATTAATGAGACAAACCTTAGTTTGTGAGACGGGCCTCTTTAATACTACCGGCATAGAGGCCATTGGTATTTGATTTTAAAGAAAAAATGGTGGGTCGTACTGGATTCGAACCAGTGACCAATTGGTTAAAAGCCAACTGCTCTACCGACTGAGCTAACGACCCAACAACAGGGCGCTAATAGTACCGTTAAATTACCAAAAAACAAGTCTTTTTTTGCCTAATTGTAAATATTTTATACAGTATCAACCACTTGATTTAGGACAAGATATGATAAGCCAGTGATATGTATTTTTAAGCTAATGCTGCCTTATTAACACAGCAAATTATGTACAAAAGCAACGCCACAATAATACGGTGATAGAGAAATAATTCGGCTTTTGATAATTCCAGAGGATGATAAATCAACCACTTATATGCAATTTTGTCATGGGTGATTAAACAAAAAACACTCACCTACGGCGCATAAAATCCTGGGCTAAACGAGCTGCTGAGGTCGAGCTGTAGTCTTTAAGCAAACGATCAAAGTATTGTTGACTCAATTGGCTATTAACTTGGTCACCTTCTGCGTGTAATACACCAAGCTTGTATAAGGCGTCCGGAACTTTGCGACCGGTAGGGTAACGATCTAACAGGGTCAAGAACGCTTTCTTCGCTTCGCCACTTTCACGCAACACTAGGTAGATTTCACCTAACCAGTAATAGGCGTTAGAAGCGTAGTTACCATTGGGGAAGTCATCTACTAGGCTATTAAATGCTTGAATAGCCCCTTGGTAATCTTTCGACTTTAATAGGGCCCTTGCCTGCTTATAGCGACGCTTTTCAAGTTCTGCATCCGGTTGTTGGGTTGTTGCTACTCCGGGCGCATCAACCGCCAAACCGATAGCAGGCTGAGCCCCCTCGGTTAACTTAGCGTTCAAATTGCTGGCACTGGGCCGCAGCGAGGCTTTAGACATTTGGCCAGACAGTTCTGATAGACGCCGATCGAGATTTAGGTAACCTTCTAAACGCTCTTGCTTTAGCTTTTTGATCTCGTTTGTTTGACTTTCAACTAAGCCACGTAAGGTTTGCACTTCTTCTTGCAATAACTGTAACTGATAGAAAAACTCTGCCTGTGTTTGGCTTTGCTGTTGTGTTTGAGCAGTTTGTTGAGTGGCGATTTGCTGAGTGATATGGGTATTGGACTGATAGGACGGTTGGCGAGTAGTTGGACTTATTGCGCCCGCTTCTTCAACAGGAATGGCAGACCAACTCGGCGCAGAAAACGCTAGTCCTGCTACCAGAGCGGCGGCAACATGATAATAAGAAATAGTATAAGACATGAGACAACTCTCTGATCGCTATAAGCCGCTAAATGGGCTTATAGCTCAGTGATAATGGCCCATCAATATGAGCCGGCCTAACAGAAAGAGTAACGCCAGCGGCATTAATAACGAATTTCAACACGACGATTTTTAGACCACCGAGCTTCTCCTGGGCCATATTCAAGCGGTTTTTCTTCGCCGTAACTGACCGTTTCTAAGCGCGATCGAGGTACGCCTTGAATGGCTAAATAGCTTTGAACCGACTGCGCTCTACGTTCCCCCAATGCCAAGTTGTATTCACGTGTGCCTCTTTCATCAGCATGGCCCTCAAGCACAATGCGACCGCCAGTGCTTTTTAACCGCTCTGCGTGAGCATTCAAAATAGCTCGAGCTTCAGGCAAGAGAGTAGATTTATCGAACTCAAAATAGACAATTCTACCCATTGCTTCAAGCCTCGCCATGGCTTCAGCTTCTCTTGCTTGTGCCTCAAGCCGCGCTTGTTCTGCTTCACTGATTGAACGCGATGAAATATTATCGTTCGGGTCAATTGCAACGGTTGTCGTCGAGGTGCCTTCATTAGCACCTGCACCGCCACCTGACACAGAGCTTTCATTTTCCGTATCAGTGGTGCTACAACCCCCAATAAATGTGACAATAAAAGCAACTAATAAAGCTTTTTTTAATGATACGATTTCCATATTAATTCCCAGTATGATTACCCAATAAACTATAATGCCAATGGCCCCAAGATTCACTCGACATTATAACCTTTTTTTTATCGATGCCTATTGAAAATATGGCGACCATGCAGGCTCCCTTACATCCCCTTTACCAGAAGGTAACCGGTACTTCACCTTCCCATCCAGTGATACCGCACCAAGAATACCTTGCCCGCCTCTAACTTGCGTGGCATACATCAAAATGCTCCCGTTTGGCGCAACACTCGGCGATTCATCCAGTTCAGTTTCGGTGAGAACTCTCAATTCACCTGAATTAACTTCCTGTGTTGCTATATGGTAAACGCCATCTCGTCGATGCACAAAAACAATGCCCTTGCCATCAGGTAATACTCTTGAGCGTGCATTATATTCGCCTTCGAAGGTTAAACGTTCGATCCAGTTTGATGCAAGGTTTACTTGATAAATCTGCGGCTTACCACCACGGCTTGATGTAAAAATAATCGATTTACCGTCCGGCATCCAGCTTGGTTCCGTATCAATAGAAAAGTGATTTGTTATTCTTCTTAAACGTTTATTTTTAAGATTCATCACGTAAACCTCTGGATTGCCATCCTTGGACAATACCATTGCCATCGACTGGCCATCAGGCGACCATGCGGGAGAACTATTTAATCCGGGGAAGCCAGTAAGCTTTTCGCGTTTGCCAGTAGCTAGGGTGTGACGATAAATAGCAGGCCGCTTAGTCTCGAAAGAGACATAGGCAATTTCTTCACCATTAGGCGCCCAAACCGGTGACATGATTGGCTCTGCAGAACGAAATACCGACATTTCTCCGTGGCCGTCAACATCGGAAAGATTTAACCGATAAGGTTCCTTTTCGCCTTTCATAACTGATACATAGAGCAAACGGGTTGAGAATACCCCTTTATAACCTGTCAGTTTTTCATATACTAAGTCGCTTATATGGTGAGCCGCGCGACGCAGTTGTCCGATGCCACTCAACATCACTTCATGAGCCAGTCGCTTACGATTAAACACATCAAATAATTCAACTTTAATTTCATACTGGCCATTGCCAGTGCCCGGTTTAACTTGCCCGACCAGAAGATAATCTGTACGCCATTCGCTGAAGTGGACGTCTGCTTGCTTGTGGGGATGGGCTAGCATGTCTTCCCGCGGTAACGCTTTAAACTGCCCACTCCGCTCCAAATCTGCCGCAATGATTGCCGCCACATCCTCCTTTAATAATCCATAGCCCTGCCAGGCAAATGGCACTACCGCCACACTAACAGGATTATCAACCCCTTGCGTGATTTCTATCATTAAACCAGCATAACTTGATGAAATATTGCCGAACCAGAGTAATAGTGATAACAGGACTCTCACGTTTAACGCAGTCACCCGACGCGCTATTTGGTGTATCAAATTACCTTGGAATAAAGCTATGCCAATCATAAAAAATAATCCAATTGCTACAAAACTCGTACTATTTTAGGTCTTGCGGACTAAACGTAAATGTCATCCGACGAAAATATTCCTCAAACACTCTCGGCGGCACATCCACAAGCTTGGGGAATTTGCCTACTTTAGTAACTGCACGTTTAGCCGAGCGATCAAACGGTTCATGGCCGCTGCTTTTTACCACCGACACACCAACGACTTGTCCTGTGGGTACCATTTGGATCGCTAAGACGACTTGCATGTCCGGCCGCGTAGAGGGCGGACGGCTCCATTGTTGCGCGACCCGTTGTCTGATGTAACCAGCATAACTTTGAGCAAGGGCGGCGTCTTCTTCTGCTTGCATAAGGCGATCTTCAGCTTCAATCGCCTCTTGAATAGCGCGTTCTTCTAATTCGCGCTGACGTTGTTGCTCTTTCTCTTCGGCGATTTTCTCTTGGCGCAGCCGCTCTGCCCTTAGCTGCTCTTGTTTAAGTCGTTCTTGCTCTAGTTTTTCTTGCTTAAGCTTCTCTTTTTTCAGCTTTTCTTGCCGCAGTTTTTCCTGTTTGATTTTTTCCTGTTGTGCTTTTCTCTTCCGCTCAGCTTCAATTCGCTTTTGTTTCTCGGCCAGCGCTTTCTCTCGCCTAATTTTTTCCTGTTTAGCCTTCTCTTGTTTGGCTCTTTCTCTTTCCTTACGCTGTTTTTCCTTTAATGCCTGCTTTTTTTTGGCCTCGGCGGCCTCACGTTTTTTCTTGTCTTCGACTATTTTCTTACTAGTTTTTGGTTTTGGTTGCTTCTTTTCTAATTGAACCAAGCTCGCGCTAACGTGGCTAGGTATGGGCATGCGCTTAAACGAATCCGCTTGCCAGTTAGTCACCACCAGAAATCCAATCAATGCATGAAGCAGTAAGGAAAACGCAACAGCAATGATGTTATTAAACGATAGACTCACAATTCACTCAAATAATAGCCCAGCAAACGACAATTCACCCACATTTGTTCGCCATTACCCTAACAGGTGGTATCACTATGGGGCCTCAGTGACTAAACCAACGCTAGCAGCACCAGACCCTTGTAACCGTGCCATGAGTTTTACCACGACGCCATAGTCAACTTTTTCGTCGCCCCAAATTAGCACTGGTGTTTCAGGCTTCTGGCGTAGTATTTTCGCGACACTATCACCAATTTTTTCTATAGCGATACGTTTTTCTTGATCGGCCCCAACATTTAAATAATAGCTGCCGTCCGCCTTAACAGATACGATTAACGGGAGGTCATCCTTGTTCTTCACCGGTATTGCAGCCGCCTTTGGCAAATCGACTTCGACACCACGAGTCAACAATGGCGCAGTTACCATAAAAATAACTAATAGTACCAACATAACGTCGATATAAGGTACTACATTGATTTCCGCAACTAACTTTCTACGTCTCGACATGCGCGCCATAATAGAAATTTTCCTATTTTCATTTTCTATCTCGGTACTATCTTAAATCAGTACTATCGCTAAACAGTACTAGGTCGATGTTTTTTTATGGGCTTGGCGATGCAAAATACTGGAAAATTCTTCTGCAAAAGTATCGTAATTACTCATCAGCGAGTCAACAATCGATGAATAACGGTTGTAGGCAATGACAGCAGGAATAGCAGCAAATAACCCCATGGCCGTTGCAATCAGAGCTTCTGAAATACCGGGCGCGACTGTCGCCAACGTCGCCTGTTGGGCATTGGCTAACCCTCGAAAAGAGTTCATTATTCCCCAAACCGTACCGAATAAACCAATGTAAGGGCTGGTGGAACCGACCGTAGCAAGAAAAGGTAAACGTGATTCGAGTTTCTCTTCCTCTTTTGACAGGGCAACGCGCATTGCCCGTTGCGTACCTTCCATAACGGCATCCGCATCAGCACCTAACGATTGGCGCAGACGAGTGAACTCTTTAAAACCGGCACGGAATAAGCTTTCCACCCCCATAGCAACACCAGCGTCAGCCTTGCCATTGCCTCCGCGATAGAGCTGATTTAAGTCCATGCCAGACCAAAATTGTTTTTCAAATTGGCGCAAATGATTTTTTGCACTTGAGTAATAAAAGTAGCGCTCTACCACCATCGTCCAAGACAACACAGAGGCAATGAGCAATATGCCCATAACAGCTTGCACAAGCGGGCCGGCATTTAATATTAGGTCTAAAATAGAAAGGTGTCCTGACACTGACTAAACTCCTTTTAATCTACAGTGTATAGTATGTTGCATCAAAACATTGTCAATCTGCATGTAAACTGGTCGGCAAATAATACTGCTTAAGCCGACTAACCATATCATCGCGCATTGCAACTGGTTTTAAATCACTTTTATCCACATGAGCTACTTTTATTTCAGACCAACAAAGTGGAGAATCATCCCGCATTACAACTTGCTCAAAAAGAATACTGGCACAGCGCACCACTAAAACCCTAGCTGTCACCCATAATTCATCATCTAACTGCGCTGGCGCTAAGTATTTCGTGTTTGACGAATGAACAACAAACATGCTCGTTGCATTACATATATATTGTCTATCAAAGCCTAGTGAACGTAGCAATTCAGTTCTGGCTCGTTCCATGTACTTTAGATAATTCAGGTAAAACACGATACCACCGGCATCGGTATCCTCAATGTAGACCCTCACGGGAAATTTAAATTCCGTCATAAACCTTAATCAGTTACGGTAAAATTGTCGACATATTTCGTCTTTGAAACTATTGCATTTTCACAGCTATCATGCAAAACCACCTTTTGCAGCTACTTTTGTAACTGTTCTTGTAACTATTCTTGTAACTATCTTTTTTCACCACTATTAGCTAACGGTAAAATAGGGTGTTTGAAACCTATTTATCGCTTGTCATAAACCAGCGGCTACTAGCCGCTTAAAATTTTTGGCGCCTCTTACGGTGTAAATAACTCAGTTTGGTCATTTTCTAAAACGACATGGCGCTGAGATGCATCGAGTCCAAAATGCTGGTAAGCCAATTGTGTTACTACTCTGCCCCGAGGGGTACGCATTATGTAGCCTTGCTGGATAAGATAAGGCTCGAGCACGTCTTCAATTGTGTCGCGCTCTTCACTAATAGCAGCTGCCAAGCTATCGACCCCGACGGGGCCGCCATCAAATTTCTCAATCATCGCCAACAAAAGTCGGCGATCCATGTGATCGAAACCGTGCTTGTCCACATTCAACATCGTCAATGCCCGATCGGCCACGTCGGCCTTCACCGTGCCATCGGCTTTCACTTCGGCAAAATCCCGTACCCGCCGCAATAACCGGTTGGCAATTCTCGGCGTACCCCTTGAACGCAGGGCAACTTCAGCCCCCCCAGTGGCATCGATATTGACTGACATTTTTTGCGCCGAGCGCAATACGATACTTGTTAGATCTTCGACACTATAAAACTCTAGTCGCTGTACAATACCAAAGCGATCACGTAGAGGTGATGTGAGCAAACCTGCTCGGGTGGTCGCACCAACTAATGTAAAAGGAGGCAGCTCCAATTTTATCGAACGTGCTGCAGGCCCTTCACCAATCATAATATCTAATTGATAGTCCTCCATCGCAGGATAGAGCACCTCTTCCACCATGGGACTTAGGCGGTGAATTTCATCAATAAATAGTACATCATTCGGTTCTAAATTTGTCATGATGGCCGCAAGGTCGCCAGCCCTTTCCAGTACAGGCCCTGATGTCGTTTTCAGTTGAACACCCATTTCATTGGCAATGATGTGGGCAAGTGTGGTCTTTCCTAAGCCCGGTGGACCAAAAATTAACGTATGATCAAGCGCTTCACCGCGTTTTTGTGCCGCCGTAATAAATATTTCCATTTGCTCACGGACCGCTGGCTGTCCGATATATTCTTGCAGCGAGGTGGGGCGAATAGCACGATCGTACTGTTCTTCAGGCAGTACTGCAGACGGTGTTATAAGACGATCAGTTTCAATCATAAGTGATATTGCTCAGCACCAGCTCCGACGGCCGAATGTACTCTACTATCAAATGGGTTACTACTGTCAAATGGGTTATCTAATATAAATGAGTAACTTAACAATTTAATTGATGACATTAGCCCTTACTCTAATTCACTAAACTGATTCCATCAAATTAGCACCATAAACCGGCTAACCAATTAGTTAATTAGTGACTTTTAGCCATCATGCCTCTCAAGGCCAGCCGAATCAACTCTTCGCTAGTTTGTTTCAGGCTATCGTCAACCACACCAGACACAGCTTTACTCGCTTCTTGCAGTTTATAACCCAAGGCGACTAACGCACTTTCTGCATCGGTAATTGAGTTAGATAGTGGAGACCGATTTATACTCGTCTCGGCTTGACGGGATGAATAACCCTCTTTGCTAACGGGCATTTCTACAGACCAGTCTTTTAGTTTATCTCGCATCTCAATGACAAGACGTTCTGCGGTTTTTTTTCCAACACCAGGCAAACGAACCAATGCGGTACTATCGCCACTATGAACGGTACGAACGAACTCGTCTATCTCAATACCTGATAAAATAGCCAATGCGAGCTTGGGACCAACACCATTAACTTTGATCAGGGCACGAAATAATGCTCTTTCTTGAAGAGAATAAAAACCAAACAGTAGCTGTACATCCTCGCGCACAACAAAATGAGTATTTAAGACAACTTTTTCGCCAATATCTGGCAGACAATAGAATGTACTCATTGGCGCCTGAATTTCATAACCTAAACCCTGAACATCTATTAGCAGGTCTGGCGCTTGCTTTTCCAACAATGTACCTGAAAGCCGTCCTATCATTTGTCATCTCTTTTTAAAATCTAAACAACATCAGCAGCAGTTGCTGCCATTATACCCTTATCGCAATCGGCCGCGACGAATAGATTTCACACCCGCCATTTTTACTAAGTTTTGCCGGGTATGAGCATGACACATGGCAGTGGCCAACGCATCGGCAGCATCTTCCTGCGGCAAAGAGGGCAAATTCAGCAATATTGCAACCATATGTTGCACCTGTGCTTTTTCAGCTGCTCCATTACCGACCACTGATTGTTTTATTTTTCTAGCAGAGTATTCGGCGACGGGTAAAGACTGGTGCACACCCGCGACAATAGCGGCGCCACGAGCTTGACCAAGCTTTAATGCAGAACCAGGGTTCTGCGCCATAAACACTTGCTCAATGGCCATTTCTTGAGGGACATGTTTTTCTATAATTGCTGAAAGGTCATCAAAAATTCGTTTTAATCTCACTGGCAGCTCATCGTCAGGGAGGCGAATACAACCACTGGTCACATATTCCATTCGCTGTCCGACAGCGTTAATAATGCCAAATCCCGTCACCCGCGAACCGGGATCAATACCAAGAATCAGTGCCATGCGTGGCTCCACGTTGCTGCTTTCGTTCGATTATGGCTGTAATTCTGGATGAAAGCTAGCCTCAAAAATCACAAACCGATCTATAGGCTATACGTTGACACAATGACAACTAGGGCACCTCTGAACAATGAGGAGGTGCTCTAGGTCATTATATCCACGAGTTAAATTAATTGCTCAATAATCTCGTCAGGGATATCGGCATTAGTATAAACACTTTGCACATCATCAAGGTCTTCAAGTGCATCAATGAGTCGGAGAATTTTTTCTGCGCCATCTCGATCAAGTGGCGTATGAGTTGACGCAACCATGGTCACATCACTACTGTCTGGTTGAAAACCAGCGGCCAACAAAGCTTCTTTGACTGACAAATAGCTCTCAAAGGTGGTATGAACTTCAACACTACTATCGTCATTGGTAACAACGTCTTCAGCACCAGCTTCTAATGCCGTATCTAACATCTGTTCTTCATCAACACCGGGGGGAAACGTGATAATGCCCGTTCGGGTAAACAGATAGGCCACTGAGCCGTCGGTCCCCAAATTACCTCCCGCCTTACTAAAGGCATGGCGTACTTCCGCCACGGTTCGATTGCGGTTATCGGTCATCACCTCGCAAAGTACAGCAACGCCGCCCGGCCCATAACCCTCATAATTCAGTTCTTCAACATTGTCCGCTTCATTGTCACCGGCACCACGAGCAATAGCGCGGTCTATGGTATCGCGCGGCATATTGGCGTTTAGGGCTTTATCAACCACCATACGGAGCCTGGGATTATCATCGACATTACCCCCACCTTGTTTGGCGGCGACCGTTAGTTCACGAATAATTTTAGTAAATATCTTGCCACGCTTAGCATCAACTTTTGCTTTTTTGTGTTTGATGTTAGCCCATTTACTGTGTCCTGCCATATTCCTTCACCCATTTGTTGGCTTTAGACGGATTTATTTAACGTTGTTTACAAACCATGCCTACAAACGATTTAACTATCTTCCTTTGCCGGCAGTTTTACTCGAATATTCAACTCACGTAATTGCTTGTCGTCAACGAGCCCAGGTGCATCGGTCATGACACAAGAGGCTGACTGGGTTTTAGGAAACGCTATCACATCGCGGATAGATTGAGCATCAGACATAAGCATGACTAAACGATCTAAGCCAAAAGCTAAACCACCATGCGGGGGACAGCCATATTTCAGCGCGTCTAGTAAAAAACCAAATTTTTCTTGGGCTTCGTCATCACTGATACCAAGTACCTTAAACACTGCCTTCTGCATGGTCTGATCGTGAATACGAATAGAACCACCACCCAATTCTGTGCCATTAAGCACCATATCATACGCAATAGACAAGGCTTTATCAGGCGATTTTACTAATTCCTCTGCGCTACAAGCCGGTGCAGTGAAAGGATGATGTAGCGACGTCAAAGAGCCATCACTTGCTTCTTCAAACATGGGGAAATCCACTACCCATAATGGCGCCCAGTCGCTAGTCAATAACGCTAAATCTTCTCCCAGCTTAACCCGCAACGCGCCGAGGGATTCATTGACAATGCTAGTTTTATCCGCACCAAAGAATATAATGTCTCCCGTTTCTGCGGCGACACGTTCAAGCAATTTTGCGCGAATATCTTCGGACAAGAATTTTACAATTGGCGACTGTAAGCCTTCGGCAACATCGTCTTTGTTATTTACTTTAATATAGGCAAGCCCCTTGGCCCCATAGATACTGACATATTTAGTGTAGTCGTCAATTTGTTTGCGCGTGAGCTTATCATTGCCGCCAGCTACTTTGATGGCAGCAACCCTGCCCTTGGGATCTTTTGCTGGACCAGAAAACACCTTGAAATCCACGTCTGTCATCAAATCACTAATGTCCACCAACTCCAGCGGATTACGCAAATCCGGCTTATCGGAACCATATTTCGCCATCGCTTCGGCATAAGGCATATGAGGAAACGCCGGCAACTCAACTTGCAGAACCTCTTTAAATAACTGACTAATCATACTCTCAGCAATTGCCATGATTTGCTCTTGATCGATAAACGAGGCTTCTATATCAATTTGAGTAAACTCGGGTTGGCGATCTGCACGTAAATCTTCATCACGAAAACATTTAGCAATTTGGTAGTATCGATCTAGCCCGGATACCATCAATAACTGCTTAAACAATTGGGGGGATTGGGGCAACGCGAAAAAACTCCCAGCATGAGTTCGACTGGGAACTAAGTAATCACGGGCGCCTTCAGGCGTCGCTCTAGTTAAAATCGGCGTTTCTATATCGAGAAATCCATTTTTATCCAAAAAGCTTCGTATAATATTGGTAATCTTAGACCTTAGACGCAGTTTCTCTGCCATCTCGGGGCGACGCAAATCCATGTAGCGATACTTGAGGCGAACATCCTCCCCGACCTGAGTATGCTCATCTAACTGGAACGGCGGGGTTTCAGCGGCATTTAAAATTGTTAATTCTTTGCCTAGAACTTCGATCTCACCGGTTGCCATATCTGGGTTGACAGTTGACTCCGTTCGAGCCCGTACACGGCCCGTCACCTGAAGCACGTATTCACTACGCACTCTATCCGCCCGTTTAAAGTGCTCTTCCGTATCTGGATCAAAAACCACCTGCACAATGCCTTCACGATCGCGTAAATCAATAAATATTACGCCTCCGTGATCCCGGCGGCGATCTACCCAACCACACAATGTGACGTCTTTATCAAGATGACTTTTATTTAATACCCCACAGTAATTACTGCGCATAATAACTTCCTATTTTTAATACAACACGATGCTCATAGAATTCATAGCCAGAGACAGGCGCTACAAACAACTCGTTACCATTTGACGCCGCTATAGCTCGTCATGTCAACCATCATTGGTACCAGCAGCTGAGCTTTTCTCTGCACTTGTGGTAGCGCCTTTGCCTTTACTGTCGCTACTTTTATTTTCTCCACCTTTGTTATCAACAGTATTATCACCAGCGCTGCTGCTGTCTCCACTATCATTTGAGGCAAGATTCTTTTTATCGCTGGTCTTAAAATCCGTCTCATACCAACCATCACCTTTCAAACGAAAGCTCGGCGCGGATACCTTCTTTTTAAAAGTCGGTTTAAGACAACTTGGGCACTCCGTTAAAACAGGATCACTTATTTTCTGTAAGCATTCTTTTTCAAAGCCACATTCTGTACACCTATATTCATAAATCGGCATAATAACTTACACTCTCTCACTATAACTATTTCTAACTAATAACTATCTATAACGCGGTAGTTAGTATTTTTTACATTCAACGTATTAAGATTAAGTGGATTTCTGGCATAGCGCTTGAGCTTGAAATGTATAAGCAGGCTAATCCATGTTACACGTCTGCCAACAGCCCAAGCTGAAGAAAACATGCATAATTTTTGGAGCGCATAGTATACATGAGAACCACCAAACACCAAATTTCCCATTGCTTTATCGATAGGAGTGCTGACTTTTACCAGGCACTAAACTCACTAACAGCATAACCAAACTGATCAAAATAAATCCATAAGAGTGTATTTTCGCCCACCTTACTCTTTTTGAATAAAAAAAGAACAATATTAATCCCCCAACTCGTGTTGGACCAAGGCCCATTTCACGTGCCAGCATTGCGTGTATTAAATCATGGCGATATCCAATATGCCCTGTACCATCTCATTTTTGCGACGTAAAATACTATCCGTGTCAGAGGGCGGCAATCAGCTATATGTAAGATTAAGTAATCAGCGCTATAAGCTCATTGCAATGCTAACGACACAATACTGATACAACAACACCAGTATACTAGTAAGGATACATAAGATATTGAGCACCAACAGTATTTAAGGCACCTCTGAATAATGAGGAGGTGCCTTAAGTGTCGTTTCCTGCCAATCATGCTTCTCACTATAAGGTAATAAAGACTTATGCGCGCTAGCCGCTTGCTAAAACCAACCCTGAAAGAAACCCCCGCCGATGCGGAAGTTATCAGCCACCAGTTAATGCTACGTGCGGGCATGGTTCGCAAACTCGCTTCAGGTCTTTATACCTGGTTACCACTAGGTTTAAGAGTGCTACGTAAAGTTGAAAATATTGTCCGCGACGAAATGGATAAGGCCAGCGCCCAAGAACTTCTTATGCCGGTAGTCCAACCCGCGGAGCTGTGGCATGAATCTAAACGTTGGGAACAATATGGCCCCGAACTCTTACGCATTACCGATCGCCATGATCGCGCTTTTTGTCTGGGCCCAACTCATGAAGAAGTCATTACCGACCTAGCTCGCAATGAATTGAACAGTTATAAACAACTGCCTGTTAATTTTTACCAAATTCAGACTAAATTTCGCGATGAAATTCGCCCTCGCTTTGGCATTATGCGTTCACGTGAATTTATTATGAAAGATGCCTATTCATTTCATTTAGACCAAGCATCGCTACAGCAAACCTATGAGCGTATGCATCAGGCTTATTGCAATATCTTTGAACGCATTGGTTTAAACTATCGGGCAGTTTTGGCAGATACGGGCAGTATTGGCGGCAGCAACTCCCATGAGTTTCATGTATTAGCCAAATCGGGTGAAGACGCTATTGCCTTCAGCAACAACAGTGACTATGCGGCTAATATTGAGAAAGCTGAAGCACTGCCTCCTAGTGATGGAAGAATGCCGCCCAACGAAACTTTAGAAAAGGTTGCCACACCGAATAGCCATACCATCGACGAGGTTGCGAGCTTACTAGCCGTTCGCCCCGATCAAATTGTAAAAACGCTGATTGTTAAAGCCGATACCGACATAGTAAAGGCCGGCACACCACCGTTAATCGCCCTAATATTACGGGGTGACCACCAACTCAACGAGTTAAAAGCCGAAAAAATCCAGGGAGTTGCAGCACCGCTCACACTAGCCGACGATGATGAGATTGAAAGTGCACTCGGTTGCAAAGTCGGTTCTATCGGCCCGGTTAATTTAGCCATACCTACCATCATCGATCGCACCGCCGCGAATATGAGCGATTTCGTATGTGGCGCCAACACGGACGGTTTCCATTACACGGGGGTTAACTGGGAAAGAGATTGCCAATGCCAACAAATTGAAGATCTACGCAATGTAGTAGCAGGAGACCCTAGCCCAGATGGCAAAGGACTACTGGAAATTAAACGCGGCATTGAAGTGGGACACATTTTCCAACTTGGCAAAAAGTACAGCGACGCTCTCAACGCTAGCGTATTATCAGAATCTGGCAAAGCGGAAATTATGACGATGGGCTGCTACGGTATTGGTATTACTCGTGTGGTGGCTGCAACCATAGAACAGCATCATGACGATAATGGTATTATTTGGCCAATCACCATCGCTCCTTTTCACATTGCGGTGGTACCAATAAACCCACATAAGTCTGAGCAAGTCAGACAGGTGGCCGACTCCGTTTACAGTATGTTGCAGCAGCAAGGCTATGATGTTTTGCTCATGGATGAGGATAAGGCTCGTCTAGGTGTTATGTTATCCGATGTAGAGCTCATCGGCATACCGCACCGCATTGTTATTGGCGACCGAGGCATAGAAAACAATGTCGTGGAGTACAAAGGGCGCCGGGACACAGCGTCGCAAGACATCAGCTTATCTGATCTTAGCCACTTTCTTACCGAAAAAATTGAACTATAATAAATGCATAGGCCAATTAGACACCACATTTCTATGCCATTACATGACAGACTAAAACCTTATCGACGCCTTTTCGTTGCGTCATGCCTCGCATGCCCGCTGTTAATGCCAAATCTAGCCCTGAGTCAAACGGTAGCTGATGCCAGTTTAACTGCTTATTTAAAGCAGCATATGTCTTCATTAAACAGTTTTAATGATCGCTTTGATGCAGAAGTATGGCTCAAATTTATGGTCAAACCAATCAGCCGGTTTATCGACGATCAGCATATGCAACTGTCTCTGCTCAAGCTTGTCCACAACGAGGCAAAACGCAATGGCTTACAACCTGAAGTTGTGCTGGCTGTTATCGAAATAGAAAGCAGTTTTAATCGTTTTGCTATATCCAGAGTCGGCGCCCAAGGCCTTATGCAGGTGATGCCTTTTTGGAAAAATGAAATTGGCAGGCCGTCAGACAACTTAACTGATACCGAAACGAATCTCCGTTATGGTTGCGCGATATTAAAATATTATTTAGACAAAGAAAATGGGCGCTTGTCACCAGCACTAGCAAGATATAACGGTAGCTATGGTAAGACGTGGTATCCCGAAAAAGTGCTCGACGCTTGGGACAAACATTGGCGCGCCGGCGCGTTAAACAGCTTGTAAAGTGCCAAATAAAAAATAATTAAACCCCTAAAAACGACCGGAGGAGCACGAGATCATGCTCCCCCGATACAGTCTTTACATAGCGTTCACACGCTAAGGTT
>JANQMK010000471.1 GCA_028280085.1 Pseudomonadales bacterium | reverse complement strand
TACAACCCATGGGTTGGGACGCCTTCGGCTTACCAGCAGAGAACGCGGCAATAAAAAACAAGGTACCGCCAGCACAGTGGACTTACAACAATATCAGTTACATGAAAAATCAATTGCAACAGCTCGGATTTGGTTATGACTGGTCCCGCGAGCTGGCCACTTGCGATCCTGACTATTATCGTTGGGAGCAATGGTTTTTTCTAAAACTATTAGAAAAAGGCTTAGTTTATAAAAAGGAATCTGAAGTTAATTGGGACCCGGTAGATCAGACAGTGCTAGCAAACGAACAGGTCATTGAAGGTCGTGGCTGGCGCTCGGGCGCTTTGGTAGAACGCCGTAAAATACCGCAATGGTTTATTAAAATTACGGATTATGCTGAAGAGCTATTGCGCGATTTAGACAATCTAGAGCAGTGGCCAGAGCAAGTCCGCACCATGCAGAGTAACTGGATAGGTCGCTCAGAAGGTATAGAACTTGATTTTACCCTAGAAAATACCGGCGAGCGTTTGTCAGTTTATACCACCCGACCAGATACATTGCTTGGCGTTACTTATCTTGCCGTGGCGTCCCAGCACCCAGTCGCGGCTGCGGCTGCAAAGAACAACCCTGAGTTAGCCAAATTCATCGACCGGCAAAATAACACCAAAGTTGCTGAAGCAGAGTTAGCAACCATGGAAAAAGAAGGCATGGATACTGGTGTCATGGCTATACATCCAATTACCAATGAAAAAGTGCCCGTCTGGACGGCCAATTTCGTGTTAATGAGCTACGGCTCAGGCGCAGTTATGTCAGTGCCCGCCCATGATCAGCGAGATTGGGAGTTTGCAAAAAAGTACCATCTCCCTATTAAGCAAGTCATTAAGCCAATCACTGATGACCAAAACTGTGATCTAAATAAAGCGGCATTCACTGAAAAAGGTATTTGCATCAACTCGGGCGAATTTGATGGTCTAGAATTCGCCGCAGCATTCGACAGCATTGAGGCCCATTTAAAAAAGCATGGCAAAGGCAAAAAGCAAGTTAACTATCGGCTGCGCGATTGGGGCGTATCAAGACAACGCTATTGGGGAACACCCATCCCTATTATCGCCTGTGATCATTGCGGCGATGTACCTGTACCGGAAGATCAATTACCCGTTGAACTACCAACTGATGTTGAATTTGATGGCGTGGGCTCACCGATAAAAAAAATGCCAAGCTTTTATCAAACTAAATGCCCCATATGCGGCTCTGATGCAACCCGAGAAACGGATACCTTTGATACTTTTATGGAATCATCTTGGTATCAAGCTCGCTACACCTGCCGTGATGCTAACGACAAGATGCTGGATGATCGGGTAAATTATTGGTCCCCAGTAGATCAATATGTTGGTGGTATTGAGCATGCTATTTTACATCTACTCTACGCGCGCTTCTTTAATAAGCTCATGCGAGATATGGGACTGGTTTCTCACGACGAGCCTTTTACGCGATTGCTTTGCCAGGGCATGGTGGTAGCGGAAACCTATTACCGAGAAGAAGACAGCGGCAAAAAAACCTACTACTTTCCTCAAGACGTCGAGGTTCTGCGTGATGATAAAGGCAAAGCCACTGGCGCGCACTGCAAACTTGACGGCCAAGCGGTAACGATTGGCGGTGTCGAAAAGATGTCTAAATCAAAAAACAATGGTATTGATCCGCAGGATCTTATCGATCGTTTCGGCGCTGATACCGTAAGGTTATTTACCATGTTTGCCGCGCCGCCAGATCAATCATTAGAATGGTCAGATGCTGGCGTTGAAGGAGCAAATCGATTTCTAAAACGCTTGTGGAAGCTAGTGCACGATTATGTATCCGCAAACCAAATCACAAGTGACGATTACCAGCAACTTACTGCTAAGCAACAAGATCTACGTCGTAAAACCCATGAAACTATTGCTAAGGTTACCGACGACTATGGACGTCGCCAGACATTTAATACGGCTATTGCTGCCGTGATGGAATTGTGTAACAAGATCACAAAATTTGACGACAACAGCGCGCAGGGTTTAGCGGTAGTCAAAGAAGCGCTAACTGCCGCTGTACAATTGATTGCCCCTATCGTCCCTCATATTACTCATGAACTTTGGCGCGAACTAGGCCATGATCAAACAGTTCTTGATGCACCTTGGCCAAAGCCAGATGAAACAGCCTTAGTAAAAAATCAAGTACAAATTGTGCTTCAGGTCAATGGTAAGGTTAGAGCAAAACAAGAGGTTGCGACAAATGTCAGCAATACAGAACTGGAAAAATTAGCGCTTGAAAATGACAACGTACAACGATTTATTCAAGATAAAGAGGTAAAAAAAATTGTTGTCGTGCCAGGCAAACTAGTCAATATCGTTGCCAAGTAACCTCTGAACAATTAGGAAATACTAGATAATATGTTTGTTTCAGCCCAACAATTAAAGCAAGCAAGCATAAAAAACATCATTGTCATTATGCTGTCGTTAAATCTGATCACCTGTGGTTTTCATCTACGTGGCAACATTGAATTACCTCAGTCATTACAAATATTACACCTTAGCGGAACTGATTCTTCCAGTCTTTTTATTCAGGAAACACGCAAAGTATTATTACGCAATGGCATTACTGTTGTTAACTCTGCGTCCGAAGCCAACTATACCTTGTTTATCTTAAACGAAAGTGCCGACAAGCGAATCATTGCCTTGGCTAATAATTTCCGTGACGCTGCTGAATTTGAACTTATTATTGAGATCGAAGCAGAAGTCCTGGACCGTGAAGGGTATCGAATTATGATGCCACAAAGAATATCTGCTCGACGCATCTTCACTAATGATGAAAACCAAACCCGGGCCAAAGAACGGGAGGAAGCACAACTACTGCAAGAAATACGGCGAGATATCGTACAACAATTGCTAAGGCAAATTCAGTCCATCCCATCCGATGCACTGCCGAAAAAAACAGCTAGTTATGCAGCTACGAATTGATCAACTCAATAGCAGTTTAAAAAAAGGGCTCGCTCCTATCTATTGGGTCAGTGGAGATGAATATCTGTTGGTTGACGAGGCTTGTGCCACTATTCGCGCCGCGGTACAAACTGCCGGTTATCATGAACGAGAGCTATATTATGTTGAAAATTCGTTCAAATGGAGTACGCTAAGTGAATCCGCCAACGCATTGTCTCTGTTCGCAGAAAAGAAGCTTATAGAGCTTAGGTTAGCCAGCACAAAACTCAATGATAAAGGCAAGGCCCTCTCCGATTACTGCCAATCACCACCACAAGACACCATTTTGCTTATCATTAGCCCGAAACTAGAGAGCTCAGTAAAACGAACCAAGTGGTACACCACTATCGAAAAATCAGGCGTCAGTATCCCCATCTGGCCGATTAACAATAGCCAGTTACCTCGCTGGATCAGCCAACGCTTATCACAGAATCATATAACAGCGACCCAGGAAGCCATTCAGACACTTGCCCGCCTAGTGGAAGGCAACCTGCTCGCCGCAGCGCAAGAAATTGAGAAGTTAACGCTCTTTTACCAAGGCCGCCCTTTGGAGCCGGCAGACATAGCTGCCGCCGTCTCAAACCACGCGAGGTATGACGTGTTCTATCTAGTCGATAGAGCATTATCGGGGAATGCCATTGACGCCGTGCGTGCCATCAATGGACTGCAGCAAGAAGCAGCGGAACCAACATTAGTGCTCTGGAGCCTATCGCGAGAAATCAGAACTCTATACGAGATCAAGCAACTAACCGCACAAGGAGAACAACTCGACTCATTGCTGGCAAAACACCGCATCTGGGACAAACGCAAGCCGCTTGTTAGATCAGCACTCCATCGACTAAGCCTAGAGGAGCTAGCAAGCCTCGTTCAATTATGCGGTATAATTGATCAAGCCATAAAAGGTTTAAATCATCACTCACCATGGCAACAACTGACCACGCTGGTATGCACCCTCGCCGGATACCCACTTGTACATGACAGTGGGATAATGCAGAAATAAAAAAGGGTATACATAATATATGTATACCCCTTCCAAATTGACGAACTAACAGATAAGTCGGGAAACTATTCCGGACTTAAGAAAAATACTTTACCTAAACAGCCAAAACTACCACTATCACTCGCATTGGGAATGAACTGAAATAGCGCATTGTCATCGGAATAGTTCCCATGATGGGGCATACCTTGAAACCACATCTCGCCAATTTGAGTATCGCTAAATTGGCCATCATTATACTCATCTACTTGATACAACGACGAAGAAGGCATTACATGGCTTTTTGACGTAGCTGATATATCCGGTTCAGCAGGATTCATCGGATACAAAAGATCGTCCTGATCACCAGATATTGGCGATGGGGAGACAACACTCTCTGCTAAGTAATTGAGCGTGTCACTATTAATGCAGCCCACCTTACTTTTATTGCCGAGTTGGAGGTGAGCTACTGAAAACTGTAAGCGACTATCCAATATTGTGGCCGATTTGCCGGCATTCTTCGCGCGCTTCGCTTCAGAATTGAAAATCGGTGACAGCAGCACATCTTCTTCTCCAGCACCCGTCTTGACTACCGGGTCTATCGTTTGATTATCACCCATAATTTAAACTCCTATAAAAAAGCTAATAGTAAAGACTTTCGGGCGTAGATAAAAGAACCATGCTTTATAAAACTGCCTCTTTTTTATAACTTGGCAATCAGTTGACCTCAGGGTTCACTGAATAATTAGGAACACCTCAACGAGATCAACGTGTTAGCGGACCCATGATGGTCGTCTGCTGCAAGTAAGGCGCCTGTAGCACACCTAAGTTCTTGACCCTAAACTCTTGACCCTAAACTCTTGACCCTAAACTTTTGTCCCTAAGCTCTTGGCCAATGGAGCTTTTTGTCTCCCCTTATCTATCTATCACTGATTCTGTCAGTTGAGAGCTGCCTGCTGAACTCTGTCGCCCTGTGGCTTTTAACACTCAGGCAACGTTTTTCAAAACCAAGCTACGCAACTGGAATAGGCAAACAGCCTGATGCGCCTCCTATACTATTCAGCATGTAACTATTAACATGTGACATGCAATCTCCTAAAGGTAGTCTTGGCTCGACTAATATGCAAACCGCATAGAATGGCATATATCAATTCATCAAGTATTAACACTACGCTGTTAATTTAGGTGAGGCACGCTTGTAAAAAATTTGGCAAAAGCTATTCTTTCTTCTTATTACACTATCAGGCATACTTGTTATTGCCAGGCTCGAGTGACTAAGGCCTGAATCGGAAAACGCCAAAGGTCTCACCCAAGTTAACTTTAACCGTATATTACTGAACATAAGTTATATACAAGTTATATTTCTATTACCGAAAAGTCCTACTTACTTAACATTTAAAGCGAGCATTATCATGAGCGAGAATATTTTTCAGTCATTTAACGAAAATACAACCAATCTTTTAGGCCCAATACATGAGCTTAATAAAGCAGCTATCAACAACCTAGCAAAGGTTTCAGAAATTCAATTTTCTTCAGCTAAGTATCTAGCTGATCTGAGCATCAATCAAATGAAAGAAGTTGCCAGTATTGAGAACGTAGAAGGCGCTCGAGATTTCACAACTAAAAGCATTGAGTTAGCTGGTGAAATTAACAAGAAAATTCTTGAAGATGGGAAAAAATACGCTGAATTGAGTACTGAGTTTAAATCAGATATAGAAAATATCTTTAACCAAGCAAAAGACTCAAAAGCAGCAAAAACAAAGACAGGTAAATAAGCAATTGCGCCAGAACATATCGACGGCAGTGATCTGTCATGGCAGAGAATGGTAGCAAATACCAGTTGTATCCTCTAATTAAGACACTGCCCAGTTCTGGTTAACAAATATCACGGGTAATATTGCACTAAACGTCTTGTTGTTTATACAGCGTCTAACAATTGGCATTAACACATAGCAATAGATGTTGATAAAGTTAATATCTTAACATTTTCGTATATTACCTATACACCGCTCAATACCTAGGCTGACCCATGCCTTGTTTGCAAACATTTCTATTACGACTACAGCAGCTTTCATCGAACGGCATGATGGTTGCTGTGTTTCTATCTACACTTAAAGATGTAACAAGCAGATAGTCAGGCTATGACCACTATGAAAGAATCTTCGCAAAGTACTATGACAGAAAATGCCACTCCACTGCCGCCTCAACAAGAAGGCAATAGCGCAGATAACAAAAATGTTACAACAGATACAGATACTAGTGCGGGCTCCAGTGGCATCGCTAGTTTTTTCGATCAGACGAACCCACTGTCAGACATGGTCAATATGACTCTTAAGTATAACAAACAGCTTTTCAATGATGCTTTTGGCAATATCGAAAACCCACCAAAAGCCTATGGGGAAATCTTTAATGATGTGAGGAACTCTGTTAAGAACTTTTATGAAGCGGAACAATCCAACTCACTACCACTCCCCAGTCAATTGCTACAACAACAGCTAGACTTACTACAAGACCAAACAACACTGTGTCAAAACACCATACTGAAATTGCTTGGCGAAAATCCTTCTCCAGTCATTGAGCCCAACAGGGGCGACAATCGCTTTGCTGACAAAGACTGGCAAGAAAACCCTATTTTTGACTTCATTAAACAATCATACTTGCTCACATCAAGAGCTATCATTAATGCAATTAACGCCAGCGAGGGACTGAGCGAGGATGATCGGCACAAGCTAAATTATTTCGCACGACAAGCTATTAGCGCTGCTTCACCGACGAACTATGTATTAACTAACCCGGAAATTATTCGCAAAACGATTGAAAGCAAAGGTGAAAACCTAGTGACCGGCATGGAGACACTGCTTGAGGACCTAAAAAATAGTGCCGACATGCTGAATGTTAGAATGACCGATCTTACTGCCTTCAAACTCGGTGAAAACCTGGCAGCCACCCCAGGTAAAGTGGTTTATCAAAACCGGTTAATGCAGCTCATTCAATACAACCCAACTACAAAAAAAGTGCATGAGAGGCCGTTGCTCATTATTCCTCCCTGGGTCAACAAATACTATATCCTTGATCTCGGCCAAGAGAAGTCATTTATCAAATGGGCAGTTGCCCAAGGCCATACCGTATTTGTGATCTCGTGGGTTAATCCGGATGCAAGTTACCGGGACGTTGAGTTTGGTGACTATATGCTCGAAGGCCCACTGGAAGCCCTGGACGCTATAGAAAAAGCCACAGGTGCAAAACAAGTTAACACCATTGGATACTGTATAGGCGGCATTATGCAAATATGCCTCTTATCCTACATGGCACAGAATAAAGACGACCGAATTGCTTCAGCGACCTATTTCACTACTGGCGTCGATTTCTCCAATCCAGGCGATATAAAAGTATTTATTAACGACAAAACCATTGCTGCGCTCGAAAAGCAGATGAATGATATCGGATACTTTGATGGCCGCCTAATGGCCGTCAGTTTTAATTTATTGAGAGAAAATGAGCTTTATTGGAATTATTACGTGCAAAATTATCTCAAAGGAGAATCGCCTCCGCCCTACGATCTACTCTATTGGAACTCCGACGGCGCCCATTTACCTGCAGCAACACATTCCTATTTTCTACGTAAAGTGTATTTGGAAAACCGCCTCATGAAGCCACGTCCAGACGGCTTAGAGTTAAAAGGTGAACAGATTGATATTCGTGATATTAAAGTGCCCATCCATTTTGTCGCAACACAAAAAGACCATATCGCCAAGTGGAAAGCTTGCTACGCTGGTACTAACCTCCATTCTGGCCCGGTTAAGTTTACCCTGGGCGGGTCCGGTCACATCGCAGGCATTATTAACCCGCCAGCAGCAGAGAAATATAACTACTGGACCAATGACAACTTCCCGGCAGACCCTGATGAATGGCTCGCCAACGCAGAAAATCATAACGGGTCTTGGTGGAATAGCTGGAATGAATGGGTATCACAATACGGTGGCAAGCAGGTTAAGGCAAGAGTACCCGGCGACGGCGATCTGGCCCCGATAGAAGATGCGCCAGGTTCCTATGTCAAGATGCGAATAAATCCTATTTTAGGTTAACACCTGTTGCTTTTCGTGAACTTGATTTGGTCCAATAATGCGCTCTTCAATTATACTCAAAAGTGTTTTGATTTGCCGGCAAGCTCTATCAAGGTCAGGGATAGCTCTCGCCACCCACTTAAAGTAGTTGCCAAAGAAAGCACTGTGTTAAAAGCGCAGTATCAAGTGTAATCTAGCGTTAAGAGGATATACTTGCCCCTTTGAGATAACGGCTAGCTTCGAGGTAAAAGCCCGTATAGGCAAAGATAACCCAACTTATGCCGTACCAGCTAAAGTCTAAAAAATTCAACCGCGATTCTTGCCATGATTGCATGAGAGTGCCAAACACCACGGGTACCGCCATTACCGCGGCACAAGCGATCAGCCAAACCCCAAGCTGTCGGCCTTGTAACTTTATCATAAAAACCAACCCCATTAGTCCCGATACAATAGGCACTAGCAGGCCCGCATAAGGTATGATTGGGTCGAACCGGCCTAACTTTGAATAGGCGTGTAAGGGAGAGAAACCCGCTGGATCATACAGATAGAATGGAGCTGTCACCCCAACATACACTAAAGCAATAGCTGCGCAGTTTGTTGTGGCTACTTTAAAGCCGTGTTGTTGGTAAAGCAAACCAGCGATAAAAGGGGTGACTAATAAAAAGTTAAGACGCGAAGAGAGAGCTAGCCCCATTAAGATGACAAAGCCTATTCTTGCAGAGGTTGATTTCGCTTGAAGAAGTCCTACAAAAGCTATGAAAACCCACAAACTGTTTACCAGCAAGTCGCCACCAGTGATGGATTCATGGAGCAAATTGGGCAACAAGCACATCATCGCAAAGATAAGAACGACCGATACTTGTTGAGATTTCACAAGTCGCTGTAAAGCGAACGCCGTTAACCCAAGCCAGAAAAATGTTTGATAGGCAGCATTACCGAACAAGGCGACAAAGGGCATTGAGAGAAGTAACTCGCCCGGCATAGGACTGATGGGGTTGCCATCCAATCCCAATTCATGGGGAATACCAGGCACGTAGGTAACTTTATAATAGGGGTAATCGCCATTGAGCAACGCATTAACGGCGATGTTCAGTCCTTCATCACGATCGCTTCCGCCACCAAAAACACCCGAGGTTGCAATGGGATATAGCCATAAAAACAGTAGCAACAACATACTTATTGCCGAAAGCAGCAGTGCAGTAGCATGACGATCTGACAAACGTGGCGTTATACATTCCACCAAGCCAGGTAGGCGTAGTAAAAACAGAGTAATAAATCCCACAAACACTGTCAGCAACAAAAGTGAAGCAGAGTAAGCATTGTCTAATGAGACGCCTAAGTAGGTTAGCAGGCGTGCACCCATGCGCTGTATCAGGCTGAAACTAGGGAACAACACTAATGCAGTAGCTAACCAGCAAATGGGACTGTATTTTGGTGACATGCCACGAAGCGCCGTTATCTGTTTAATTTATACCCGGGCATTGCTGGATAGCGCAATCATAACATAAACCAATCAATCTCACTGAGCGCAAATCACCTCACCAAAATTGTTGGAACACTCCCTAATTAGCGGCTTCTTAACGTCGAATTACGGAGACCATTAGTCTGGCTCTTTACTTTCCACTACCACTATATGAAATTTGGGCACTTAAAGTACTACTTAGTGGATTTTTTTGTCATGTACTCTTATAAATGACTTTACGGTTGGACCGATGACTTCTCTAAAATGGCGGCCATTAAACGTGCCATAATGCCCTACCCGAGGTTCAGTAAACTTTGATCGCATATGCTCAGGAATATTAGGGCAAATATCATGAGCCGCATGGGTCTGTCCCGGGCCACAAATATCGTCACATCCGCCTTCAATTGTTAGCAACGCCGTCTCTGTAATCGCCCCAGTATCTATTAATTCACCCTGGTATTTCATTCTCCCTCTGGGCAATTTATATTCCAAAAAGACCCGGCGTATTGTATCAAGATAATAGGGCGCGGCCATATCCATGACAGCCAAGTATTCATTGTAAAACACCCGATGGGCCTCAGAGCTATCACCATCGCCCTTAACCAAGTCATGAAAAAACTTGTAGTGCTTACTGATATGGTTACTCAAATTCATCGACAAAAAACCAGCGAGTTGCATAAAGCCAGGATAAACTAACTGACCCTCGCCCGGAAACTCACTGGGCACCGTGCAAATGACATTACGTTCGAACCACTCCAAGTCTTTGCCCGACGCATAGTCATTGACCTCAGTCGGGCTAACCCTCGGATCCATTGGACCAGCCATCATCGACAAACTGGGTGGCGCATTCACGTCGCCATCCATCGCCAACAATGCCGTTGCCATGGTAGCAGGGACAGCAGATTGGCATACCGCTAAAATATGGGTATTAGGTCCCAGGTACTTTATAAAATCCATGAGATAGGTTACGTAATCATCTAAATGGAAGACACCTTCTCTAACCGGCACGTCGCGAGTGTTACGCCAATCAGTGATATAAACATCCATATCTGACACAAAGTGCGCTACAGTATTACGCAACAAGGTTGCATAGTGGCCAGACAATGGCGCTACAATCAATAGTCTTGGCTGGTCAACTTTTTTCACTCGACGAAAATGCAAGAGATCACAGTAGGCATAGGACAATACAACCTCTTCCCGGATCAGCACGTCTTGGTCATTAATATTAGTATGTGTGATATCAAAGGCGGGCTTATCGTAATACGCTGTAAGGCGTTCCATCAGTTCCATAATTGCCGAAGCATTGCGGGACATTATATGGTCAGCATAAGGGTTTAAAGGATGGGTAATAAAATGCCGGGATGTTTTGGCAACCTGATGGAGTGGTTGCAGCATCTCCATTTGTAAAGCATGTGCCTGATAAAGCATAGGTGACGTCCTTTAAATCTTAATAACAGTAACAAGCTGACCTTGGAGTACTTTGGCCGTAATAACGGGCAACATAAGACTATTTTACAATTTCCGCTTGCCTTATTATACCCACTATTGGAAACACGATTCAGCTCGACGTGCCTTGTAATATTGCGAATTACCCCGTAATACGCGACGTGTTCAAAATTCTATCTCTTACATTTAGCATAGACCAAATAAACTATTTTTTTACCATAATATTGATAAGGTTATAGGATGGACTAAACTGCTTTGTTAGTACAACTAATCCAGAAAACTCGCTTAACCACAACCTAATTAACACTATCTCCCATAGCTTGTTGATCAGCATGATAAGATGATCTAACCAGTGGACCACTTGCCACATTAGCAAAACCTAACTCCTTTGCAATGGTTTCATATTCTTGAAACATGGCTGGCGTAATAAATTCAACCACCGGCAAATGCTCTCGACTGGGTTGAAGATACTGTCCGATAGTTAACATATCTATCTGGTGCTCGCGCATATCACGCAATACTTGTACCAGTTCGTCTTTAGTTTCCCCTAAACCAACCATTAAACCAGATTTCGTCGGTACACTAGGTACCCTTTGCTTAAACGCCGCAAGCAGATTCAACGACCACTGATAATTAGCACCCGGTCTCACCTGTTTATAAAGACTGGGAACAGATTCGAGGTTATGATTAAAAATATCGGGCGGTGACGCTTGTAAAATATCTAACGCGATATCCATGCGCCCACGAAAATCCGGTACTAAAACTTCAATGGTAATAGCCGGAGAATACTCTCGGATTTTCTCAATGCATTGCGCAAAATGCCCAGCACCACCATCGCGCAAATCATCGCGATCTACCGAGGTGACAACAACATACTTTAGCTCCATTTCTCGAATAGCTACCGCTAATTGTATAGGTTCATTTTCATCAAGCGCTAACGGTTTACCATGCGCAACATCACAAAAGGGACAGCGACGAGTGCAGATGTCACCCATAATCATAAAAGTAGCAGTGCCTCCACTAAAGCACTCACCAAGATTAGGGCAGCTCGCTTCTTCACAAACAGAATGTAATTTATTTTTGCGCAATATATTTTTTATACGAGAGACTGCAGGTGAATTAGGTATTCGAACGCGAATCCAATCAGGCTTACGCGGTAACTCACCACTCTCTACTACCTTTACCGGTATATGCTCAACCTTGGCAGCACCTCGGAGTTTACTACCTGCAACTTTACGGCTTACTCGAGACCGACCAGCCATACTATCACTGGCTTCTTTATTCAGCCTGCCATGTTCGTCTTCATACCCATCAGCCATAGCTATTTCCAATCACAGTTATATCTAATCACATTTACTTCAACTTAAACAATAGCACTTAAAAATTAGCACTTATAATACCGAGGCATCTGACTCTAGTATCAACATTAGCAACCTCATCAGATAATCATTAGCTATTGCTTCAAATCAGGCCAATAATCTAATTGCTTAATATCACTATAGCCTAACTTGTTCGCCAACAGCCGCCACAACTGCTGCGCTATCGTGTCACGGTCCAATCGACCAACATAGGATTCTTTCATCTGTGTCATCTGCAGACCGCGATAGCCGCAGGGATTAATGCGTGAAAAGGGTTCTAGATCCATATCAATATTGAGCGATAAACCGTGGAAAGAACAGCCTCTTCTCACCCTTAAACCTAGGGAAGCAATCTTCGCACCGTTAACATATACCCCCGGCGCATCAGGTTTAGTCACCGCTGTAATATCATATTGTGATAACAACATCACTAGGCTTTGCTCAATAATATCAACTAATGCCCGCACACCTAGCTTTTTTCTAGGGAGATTAATCAAGATATACATGATTAATTGACCCGGCCCATGGTATGTCACCTGTCCACCCCGATCTGCGTGGATAACGGGGATGTCACCAGCATCAATGACGTGTTCCGGCTTACCGGCCTGCCCCTGAGTAAATACCGCCTCATGCTCTAACACCCAGATTTCATCATCAGTCTGCTCGGTCCTTTGTTGAGTAAAGCGCTTCATTAACTGCCATACATACTCATAGGGTTGTTGAGCAAAGGTCCTGACTATAATTGTTCGCCCTTCTGATGTTTCTAGCATTGGCAAAACGTGGCACTTTAAAAATATCAGGTAATGGCAGTAGAACTACAACACCATCCTGACGTCTGGATTGGTTTTTAACTCGGTAAATATAGCTTTTAGTTGAGCTTCGCCGGTGGCGGTAATGGTCGCGGTAACAGCGACATAGTTACCCTTTTTACTATCTCTAGTTTTAACCCTGTCTGCAGCAAACAATGGATCATGTTTTTTCATCACGTCGATAACAAAACATTTAAAATCGTCACTAGCGGTACCCATTACTTTAATCGGATAATCGCAAGGAAACTCTATGGTCGGTGATTTTTCTCCAGTCACAACAGAGGCAAACCTACACAATATCTAACAGTTGATAAATAAACAGCAAGACCATGTCCCACAGCCGGGAAAAAATGCCAGCTTCATCCACGCGTTCAAGGGCAACTAAGGCTTCATTGAATATGACCTCGTCATTATAAACAATGACGACTTTACCAAACTCTCGCCCCGCTTCAAACGGCGCCTTAATTACCTGGTCGATGCTCATTTCTGCCTTCAAATTATTTTGTGCACCACGTGGAATTGTCAAAAACACTTCTTTACCTAAACCCAAGCCAACACTCTTGGATAAACCACTCCATACTCGACTTTCTGTCAATACATCTTCCGGACCATATAGGCGATGAGTTTCGTAGTACCTAAAACCATATGACAACAACTTCTGGCTTTCAACCGCTCTTATCTCTTCGCTCTTGGTACCCATTACAACGGAAATCAAACGCATATCCTTCTTTTCAGCCGATGCCACAAGACAATAACCTGCTGCTTCGGTATGGCCGGTTTTAACACCATCAACGGCAGCATCACGCCAAAGCAATTTGTTACGATTGGGCTGTCGGATATTATTGTACTCAAAGTATTTTTCAGAATAGACAGCATAGTGTTCAGGAAAATCACGTATTAATGCTTGAGCCAAAATAGAAAGGTCGCGGGCAGACGTGTAATGTCCTTCTGCAGGCCAACCTGTTGCGTTTTTAAATTGCGAGTTTTCCATCCCCAAAATATGCGCTGTTTGATTCATTAAATCGGAAAACGCATCTTCACTACCGGCTAGATGCTCCGCTATGGCAATACTGGCATCGTTACCAGACTGTATTGCCATGCCTTTGATAAGGTCACTCAGCCTTACTCGATCACCCACTTTGACAAACATCTTAGAGCCACCCTTGCTCCAGGCTTTTTTACTAATCAATACCTGGTCATCAAGCGCAGCATTACCTTTGGCAATCTCAGCGGCGACAATATAGCTCGTCATCATTTTAGTTAAGCTCGCAGGAGGTAACATTGTATCGGCCTGCTCTTCAACAATGACTCGCCCAGTTTTGGCATCAATCAAGATGTAGGATACGGCAGACAACGCGGGCGGCGCGGGAATCATAACGGGACTTGAGGCAGCAACACTGAGGCGCGGTAACACGCAAAGAAAGGTTAACAATAATACTAAATGGGTCAGTTTTCTCATATTTTTTCGTTTGATGTTGTATAGATTATAAATTGAATAGATCAAAAAATGTTGATATATAAGCGGTGGCTTGCAATCGTAGTGTACCACGATACACAAACCGACAGGCGCTGTTTTAGTGCACTTAATTGGTCGCTAACCTATTTATTAAACCAGGCGGTGCCCTGCTTTTTCGATCGGCTGGTAAATGTCAGACGTGACTAAATATCGCCAGTAACAATCTGGGGATTAATAGCTTCGCGCTTACGCAGCAAGTCACTAATTTCTAGCACCGCTTGTTTACTCGTTACTGGGCCGACACGAACGCGATATAAAGTCTGTGTTGATGTCGCCACTTGAAAAACGCTTACATTATGTTCAACCATCTTTTCTAAGCGAGTTTTTAGCCGGTCCGCTGCTTGTACATTGGAGAAAGCACCTACTTGAAGAAACGTATTATCGGGCAATTTATAATCAGGCACAATAGCTCCTTCAGCTGAATGACTGTGAGTTGCCGGGTCAATAGCCATTAAGCTGACTTTGGCGATACCCTTTTCAGCAAAGCCTAATTTGGCCGCAGCGGCATAGGATAAATCAATAATCCGATCGCCATGAAACGGACCTCGGTCATTAACCCGCACAATTGCTCGACGGCCATTTTCCAAATTAGTTACCTGCAAATAGGTAGGGATGGGTAAACTCTTATGTGCGGCAGTCATCTTGTACAGATCATAAATCTCGCCATTTGCGGTTTTCCTGCCATGGAACTTAGTACCATACCAAGAAGAAATACCAACTTCCCGATACCCGACACTATCGGGCATCACGACGTAGCGTTGTCCGTTGACCTCGTAGGGGCTTTTGTTACCGGCAATGGTACGCGGCTCAAATCGGGGAACAGCGTCCGGGATACGCTCCACGTCGACAAACCTCGTCGGGGCGCCATCACTGATAAAAGATAATGTTGACAATAAGCTCGGTTTAATCTGATTTTCTTTCGCGTCGCCAGTTTTTGCCGAACGATGGCTCGTGGTTGTGTTAACGCAGCTAACACCTAACAGAATAGCCGTTATGCTTAAGCCAACGGTGAAAAACTTTAACAGTCGGTTCAACAAATTGTTATATGACATAAAACACTGCACCATACATAGTAGGACCGTAACACATAGTAAGACCGTAACAACTAGGATTTGCGGTAGCGCGCTTTGACTTTTTCACTCAACTGATAGACAGCCATCGCGTAAAGATGGCTGTGATTATACCGGGTAATAACATAAAAGTTATTAAGTGCTAACCAGTAGGAAAAACCATCCTTGTTGACAAATGACAGTGCAGACGCCAGTTGATTATCAGCGAAAGTCTCTGTCCCCACAAAACCCCGTTGTCTAAGTTGAGCGATACTCAATTCAGGCTTAGCGCGATTATTTATCACGCTGCCATCAAAATCTGCAGTAATAGTGGCAACCGTTGCTACCGGCTCGCCAGTACGCCAGCCATGCCGCCTAAAGTAGTTAGCAATGCTACCAATGGCATCACCCGCGTTATGCCAAATATCATTAAATCCGTCATTATCAAAATCAACTGAATATGCCCGATAGCTACTTGGCATAAATTGGCCATAACCCATCGCCCCAGCATATGAACCCTTTAATGTCAGCGCATCTTTGTTTTGCTCTCTGGTCAGTAACAGTAAGTGCTCTAGTTCTTTACGAAAAAACTTAGCCCTTTTAGGGTAATCAAATGCCAATGTGGCCAAAGCGTCCATCACCTGATAGCTACCAGTATTCTGACCATAGCGAGTTTCAACCCCTAAAATCGCCACAATGATAGCCGCAGGAACACCGAATTCTTTTTCGGCTCGCGCTAATAACTCAGCATGTGCTTGCCAAAATACAACGCCCTGTTTAACACGCCGTTCATTGATAAATATCTTGCGGTATTCGTGCCATGGTTTCGTTTTTTCAGCAGGGCGAGATATGGCATCTAATATAGACTGCTGCTTCTCGGTTCGACTAAATATAGTTAATAGTGCAGCGCGATCAAATTGATGCTTTGCTACCATCTCATCTACAAACTGAATAGCCTTTGGGTGAACGGCATAGTTGATATGCTTTGCCCCAAAGCTAGATAAGCTAACGGCCATACCCATCAAAAAGCTGACCAACATACCCAGCCGCCTTAATCGACCGCTGCAATCAGTTTGCCATATGTTTTGCATTGCACTAGCCACCCGTAGTTCCTTATTAAATTTATAGGCCGTCTATATCGTATTGACCTCAAGCTGTTAACTTTCTATCTTCAGTACCAATAGCCATCAGCATACCAAAACCACACATCAACGATACAATAGAAGTGCCGCCATGACTGACCAATGGCAGAGGCACACCAACAACTGGCAATAACCCTGATACCATCAACATGTTTACCACGATATAAACAAAAAAAGTCAGCGTAATACTGCCCGCTAACAGCCGTCCAAATGTTTCCTGGGCCCGCATGCTAATATACAGGCCGCGTATCACAATCATCAAATATAAACTGAGTAATACTATAACACCAATGAGCCCCTTCTCTTCCGCAAGCACGGCAATGATAAAGTCGGTATGACTCTCCGGTAAAAAATCCAACTGAGATTGAGTTCCTTTTAACCACCCCTTACCATAAACACCACCAGAGCCAATAGCTGTCTTAGATTGAAAGATATTCCATCCAGCGCCGAACACATCAGTATTTGGGTTCAATAAAGTAATGATTCGTTGTTTTTGATACTCTTTTAAGACATAAAACCATAATACTGGTGTGCTGCAAAGCGTTACCAGGCCACTGATAGCAAAATAACCCCAGTGTAACCCGGCCAAAAATAGGACTGAAATTCCCGAAACCGCAATCAATATCGCTGTGCCTAAATCGGGTTCACGTAAAATTAATATGGTAGGGATCATGACAATGACAATGGACCAACAGAAGTGCTTAAACTGAGGCGGTAAAATTCGTTTGTCAAAATAGGCGGCCATCGCAATAGGCAGGACAACTTTCATTATTTCGGATGGTTGAAATCTAGGCAGACCAGGAATGCTCAGCCAGCGCTGAGCACCTTTCGCCCCCGACCCTACAAACAGTACTAGGACGAGTAGTAGCACCCCACCCAGATAGAAAAATGGTGCCCAGCGCTTTATCATCAACATGTTCATTTGAGCGATCGACAGCATCACGGCATAGGCAACAGCAAACGCTACTGATTGCCTTTTTACGTAATGCAAGCTTTGGCCACTACCACTGTAAAGAATAACTAGCCCCAACGCTGTGACCATCATTAGCAAAATGAGTAGCGGCCAGTCTATGTGCAATTTATGCCAAAATAACTCACGCTGTTTGAGTTCAACGTCGCCGCCTGGCAGTTGGCGAATAAAATCCCGATTTGGCAACGCTATCTAACCTCACTCAATGACTGGTTCCATATCAGCTTGTCGACCTAGCAAATAGGTATCAAACAACTTTCTCGCAACAGGCGCAGCGCTGGAACTGCCATGCTCGCCATTTTCCACAATAACCGCTACGGCAACTTGCGGATCTTCAAGTGGCGCAAAACCGACAAAAAGTGCATGGTCCCGTTTGTGTTTTTCTAGTTTGCTGGAATCATACTTGTCGTCCTGTGCAATTCCAACAACTTGAGCTGTACCAGTTTTGCCAGCCATGCGATAAGTTGCACCTTTTGAAATGCCATGCGCAGTACCTTTACGATTATGCACCACATCCTCCATCGCTTGAAATATATATTCCCAATTCGCAGTACTTTGCAAAATAATTGGGTTATTTGTGTTAACCATTTCTGCAAACTCTACACCTGCTAACTGCTGTTGACCATTTTGTTCTGATAACGGCTCAATGATTTGTTTTAAAACACGGGGCAGAATACGCTCTCCACGTGAAGCAAGTATCGAGGTCATAACAGCAAGCTGGATAGGCGTCATCAGCATGTAGCCTTGTCCTATACCCGTGTTAAGTGTCTCACCAGGAAACCATGGCTGTCCCCTGTTATGCTTTTTCCAGTCGCGCGAAGGCATTAGGCCCGGGCGCTCACTAGTTTGGTCAATGCTTGTATAGTCACCAAGACCAAATTCAACCATGAATTTGTGAATACGATCTATGCCGAGTTTAAATGCCATATCATAATAGAACACATCGCAAGATTGGGCGATAGCTTGGCGCAAATCGACACTTTTGCCATGACCATACCTTTTCCAATCCCGGTACCTTCTATCATCATTTTCGAGTTGGTACCAACCCGGGTCATAAATCGTGGTATGCTCATTCACAACCCCCGTTTCTAAGCCCAACAGGCCCAACACGGGTTTTATAGTTGAGCCAGGTGGGTACTGACCTTGCATCGTTCTGTTAAAAAGTGGCAAGTCAGGTGAATCACGCAGCTCCTTGTAGTCATTAATACTAATGCCAGTTACAAATAGATTTGAGTCAAATGAAGGCGTACTAACAATTGCCAAAACCCCACCAGTCTTGACGTCTAGTGCAACCACCGCTGCACGTTCTCCCTTGACAGCTTCATAGGCGACTCGCTGCATACCCAGATCGAGATGGGTGATCAGATTCTTTCCGGGAACGGGGTCATGGCGTTTTAAGACTTTAATAACTCTGCCACGCGCATTAGTTTCAACATCTTGATAGCCAACAATACCAAGCAACTCTCGTTCATAGAATTTCTCAATACCTCTTTTACCAATAGTGTCCAGCCCTTGATAAGCATTACGGTCAATCTCTTTCAGTTCTCTTTCATTAATTCGACCGACATAACCTATGGTATGGGCAAAGATCTCCGCATGCGGATAGTGACGAACAAGACGCGCCTCAACTTCAACACCGGGCAATCGATAACGATTGACACCAATGATTGCAATATCGGTTTCAGACAAGTTATACCGCAAGGGCACGCTTTGAAACGGAATTCGGGGTCGCTGTTTAAATTTTTCAATCTGCTGATCGGTAATACTGACTAGCTTACGTAGCTCAGATAGCATGCTGTCTAGATCTTTAACCCGTTCTCGCACGATGGTAAGAGAATAACTAGGGCGATTTTCTGCTAGCAATTCACCGTTGCGATCAAAAATAAGGCCGCGAGTAGCAGGCACTGCTTGCCGGTGTATCCGATTGCGATCACTCTGGGTTGTGTGATCCGCATAGTTGGTTACCTGCAGATTGTAAAAGCGTGTAAAAATGACAATAAATAAAACTAAAACAAAAAAAAAGCTTAACAATATGCGTTTCAAAAAAGTACGATAGTCGCCATGCTTATCTTTTAATTGGCCAATGGGCTCAGACATAAGAACTATCAATTTCCTTGTATCTGCATTATTCAAGGACTACCAAAAGATACATCCCAACGCAAAACACCTGTTTTAAACGACAATGTTTTTTTAACAACAATGGTTTTTTAACAACAATGGTTCAGCGATGATACGGATGGTTTTCTATCATACTCCAAGCACGATAAAGTTGTTCTATCAGCACCACCCTTACTAGCGGATGCGGAAGGGTCAAGGCCGATAACGACCACTTTGCATCTGCCCGAGCTAAGCATTGCTTTGACAGACCATCAGGCCCACCAATTAGTAGGCTATAATTGTTACCCTGCATACGCCACTGCTTAATATTGTCCGCTAGTTTTTCAGTGCTCCAGGGCGCGCCATCCACATCAAGTGCAATGACTTTATCACCCTTAGGTATAGCCGCTAAAATAAGCTCGCCTTCTTTATCTACAAATTGTTTTATATCGCTGTTTTTGCAGCGACTCAATTTGCCACGACTAGGCATAGCGATCTCGAGAATACTAACGGAAAAGTCCCGCGGTAGCCTTTTAGCATATTCGTGATAACCCTGCTCAACCCACTTAGGCATTTTATTGCCGACAGCTACTATTGTTATACGCATTATTAGCACATCTATCTATAGGGCAGAGTCATCCATATCACCAGACACGCGCCAAAGCCGCTCTAAATCATAAAACTCTCTGGTTGCCGGCAACATAACATGTAAAACTAATTCCCCATAGTCGACCAAAACCCATTCACCAATATCCTCACCTTCCACACCTAATGGTCGAATACCAGACTGCTTCGTTTCCGTAACTACGTTGTCCGCCAGTGATTTAACATGGCGATTAGAGGTACCACTGACAACAATCAGGGTATCAGTTACGCTTGTTAAACCACGGACGTCTATCACCTCTATAGCTTTACCCTTTAAATCTTCGAGCGCATTTACAACGATGTCTTGCAAGGTATCTGTCATACTTTTTGTCACACTCTTGTTTCAATGTAGCATTACAATGTCAACCAGTTTTCATCTAAGCCACTAGTTGCGATTATCTTATCAACAGACTAACGTACGTTGATATCACCTGTTTTGTACAGGCTATGTCGTTCTATATAGTTAAATACACTGTCCGGCACAAGATAACGCACAGATTCCCCTTGTGAAATCGCACGACGTATTTTTGATGCGGACACATCCAGTTGAGTTAACGCGAGCGAAAATATTTTGCCCGCTGGCAATGTCCTAACTTCACCAGCACTATGCGCTTTGTGCTCTTGTAGCAATGCACTTAAAACCGGCTTCTCTGATAGTGCCATATCATATCCAGGCCGCTGTAGTAATACCATATGACAGAGAGAAAGCATTTCTTGCCAGCGATGCCAGGTATCAAAATTTAAAAAAGCATCTGCACCTAAAATAAAGCATAAACTTGACTGACAACCAATTTCTTCACGCAGAGAGGAAATAGT
>JANQMK010000468.1 GCA_028280085.1 Pseudomonadales bacterium | reverse complement strand
CCTGATAATGACGGCGACGGCTTTGGCGCCACGGTGACTCCCATCCTGCAATCAACACCCGTAGCAGGTTATATTAAGTCTGATAACTCCGATTGTAATGATGCTGATGCAGCCATTAATCCATCAGCAACGGAAATCACCGGTGATGGTATTGACCAGAACTGTGATGGTCGTGATAAGCGCGTCTGGTATATTGATGCCGATGGCGATGGCTTCGGTAGTGATAGCGTTACCGTGGAAGCAGAAATACAGCCCGATGGTTTTGTCGAGTCCAATACAGATTGCGACGATACTAATGCAAATATCAACCCAGACGCCGTAGAGGATATTAACGACGACATTGACCAAAACTGCGATGGTAAACTCAGCGTCGCTTGGTATAAGGATAGTGACGGTGACGGCTTTGGTGACAATGACACTGAGGTAGAAGACACAGCAGCTCCCGGCGCTAACTATGTCCGCACAGGAGACGATTGCAACGACAATGATGGTAGCATCTATCCAGGCGCTCCGGAAATCGTAGGTGACGGCATCGACCAAAATTGCAACGGCATTGATCAAACTCATTGGTACGCCGATGCCGATGGCGACGGTTTCGGTGATGCTGATAATGCTGTTGAGTCTGAAACTCAACCAGCAGGTTTTGTGTCTGATAACACGGACTGTGACGACAGCCAAAGAGACATTAACCCCAACATGCAAGAGATTACCGCCGATGGCATCGATCAAGACTGCGATGGCAGTGATTCATGGATTTGGTACATTGATCAAGACGGTGACGGCTTCGGCGATACTCGCGAGACTATAGACTCCCCATCACAACCTATCGGCTATGTGGCCAATGCTTTAGATTGTGATGATTTTGCTGCAGGTGTTAATCCGGCTGCGATCGAAGAAACAGGTGATGGTATCGATCAAAACTGTAATGGCAGTGATCAAATCAACTGGTACCGCGATGTCGATGGCGATAGCTACGGTGACCCCAGTGAGTCCATTGTCTTTGATGCTAAGTCATTTGGAAACTTTACACCGAACGCTCAGGATTGTAATGACTACGATGCAAGTGTTAACCCCGGTGTTGCAGAAGTTCCTAACAATCAAATCGATGATAACTGTAACGGTGAAATCGATGAGTAACCTGTACTTGTAAAACAGCTGTTAATGCGTAACTATAACAGCTACATAACTATAACGGCGTCGAATGACGCCGTTTTTTTTTCTTATCCAGCGTGCCAGCCCATCTCACTTTTTCCTAACCCGCTTTTTGGCTTCCTCCCAGCTAACTGACATGGGCGTAACTAACCAAAAACGAAGCGTTTGAAAAAACAGCACAATCTGATCATAAAAAATTTCAATGTTTGACTCGTCGACATTATCTTTTATTTCACACTGTTCATTATCAGGCTCTTCAGTCTCGCTCTCATCTTCCTCTATATCTTCATATTGCATCCCAAAGAAAAAGCCCTCACCCATATCGACTGGTTCAACATAGCAAGGTATTTCTTCAATATCTTTACCATTATTCAAGTCATCTAAGGCTCTAGCCACATCCACTTTAGCATCGAGAAATTTTTGTTTAATTGCGTCAGGGTATTTCGCATTATTTAAAATGGTATCAATTTCAGAAATATAAGTTTTCATTTCTGACTTAACAGCCTGCTTGTTTTTAACCTCCTGCATCTTCACAACTTCAAGCTGCTTGAAGATCTGCTCTTGATCAATACCTAAGTTAGCAGCACTAATCTGTACGCCACGATCATATAACTCAAGCCGAACAGCAACATCAGTTTGGGCCTTACGACGAAATTCTTTGAGTTCTAACTGTAATTTATCGTAAAGTAATTTAATATCTTCGTCCGATTTATTCTTTAAATTTCGCACGAATTGCTCTTTGCGCATCCCAGCCAATTCTAGAATCAACTGCAATTCATTCGTAACATGTTGATCAAGTAATTCTAGACTTTTCCGCAGTTCGTCATCGTTAAGCTCTTTAAGGTGGGCGGTTAATTCTCGAATAAACGATTTTTCTTTTATGCTTGGTATTTGCGACGGTTTAAGAATTTGGCTGACCGCCTCTAACCCCTTAGATGCCCGTGCCAATTGCTGTGCGTAAGATATTAATTCCTCAAGCAACTTGCGCTGCATAGCAAGTAAATTAATATCTTCAGCTAGATTATTGCTCTTAATCGTCATTGCGAGCCTATCTATGCATTAATTTGCTAAAAGAACTCGTTTTACAGCACAGCTAACTACTCTGGCTAAGCCACTACTCTATTTAGCAAATTAGATGATTCATCGATTCTTTGATTGTAGTCCAAAAAACGCTCAACGTACAATTATGGTTTTAGTAGAAGCATAACCAATTTCTTATTGCTAAATAGCAGCTTGGATGAGCTGAAAAGTTCCTGTGAGCCACACCGAACGGGTGATCTATATAAAAAAATTATACTAAAGTTATAGATCTTAAGTTCTTGAACACAACATCCCAGTTTTCTCAAACTATTAGATAATCAAGCGCTCCAAAATGGTAGTTTTATATAACCTATAGATTTGATAAGCTAGCCCGTGACTTATTACGGCGGCTAAGACATAACAATTCAAAAATATATTGTGTTAAAGATAAATTGTTTTAAAGATGAATTGTGTTAAAAACAAATTACGTTAAAGATAAAAAGGCCTAATACACCAAGCTGTCGTTCTTAAATTTTCTATCAACGCCTTATATCTTCATTATAGTTTTTCAGAGGCTGGGATAATGATATTAAAAAACGGTAGGCTAAGAAGCCCAAAATTATTACAAGTGACTACCGCTATGCTACTGGTGACTTATAGTCTGCTGCTTCAGGCTGCAGACAAGTGGTCAATAGGTTTTAACGAGCCTTTTGTCGCCCAGTACCTGTTACATCAAGGCCTAGGATGTAACATAGATTTTGATCCCGCGAATGGAAATAATATATCAAACTGTCCAAGTAATATGCGCCCAATGGCTCTCAACGAGATTGATGCGAGACTTTACGATCTTGCTACGAATCAACATGTAGGAATATATAGAGAAATCATTCCAGTTGCGATGCTACACCCAATTCCAGGTACTACACGTTACGATAAAGTACTGGATGTCGTTGATATTTATGAAAACTATAACCTTAAGCTGGTATTGGCATTCGGATTAACAGTACCAAGCTGGATGGACGTTGCTAGTAATTGGCAGCCCATGCCACAAGCCGATGCTGACTGGGATATATTGAAAAATCACCTTTCGTGGGAAATGGGCAACCTAATTAAATATCTCTGGGATAATGAAAGGATCAGTCAAGATTGGATTCGGACTCATCTTTTTATAGAGGGGTTTAATGAATTTGACAGCCTTGAGTCTGTAGTAGGTAACAACCTAGACAATGATCCCTCGAACGATAAAAATATGTTTTCAACGCCGTTACGGGCTGCTCAACTGCAAGGTGGAATTCAATGGGTGCTTGACTACTACGGTATTGAAACCCAAATGCTAATGCCTTCAATCGTCGGACAATGGGATAAACTAAATGGCATTATTGATGATATTGAAACCTGGTGGTATCTAGCTTTATACTACGCCTATGGTGGTGATGGCTATCCAAACCTTCATTTATATCGAGATGATCTATACCCGGATGGCACTCATGGTGGTGCCGCAAGAATGATAGAAAAGGTTCAAGAATCCCTGCAGCTATTAAATACTGCCATTCCTTCTCATTATCAAAATAAGATTTTTTTAGGAGAGGCCGGCGCGGCAGACAACTATGCTGACTGCGCTAGTGCGCTGGTTGGAAACAAGCTATCCATCCCCCAACGTGAAGTATTTTACCGCGGTATTGCAGAAGACTCTTTAATTAACACTATGACGATGGGTATCACTTTTTGGCGTTTAATGAATTTACCCGCTAATTGGATACCTGGCGTGCCATGTGAATCCTTCTTTGGTGTTGTTCATGATGACAATTCAGGCTACAAACAAGTTGGGATAGAGCTATTTAACTACCTGAAAGATTGATGACGAAACACTAAACATTAACAGTACTGACAATTAATAATAACGACAGCCCAATTGCAAAGGGCCATACAACTGACATAATAATTCGAGTTGCAACAAAAACCTACCAGACTGCAAAACAATCGGAGTCATATCTGGGCAAAAAAAATAGCTAGGGCACTTCTGAATATTGAGAAATATGCTTCAGAGGTGCCCTAGCGGTTTTTCTACTATTGACATCATTTTGTAATCTTTACGACATTGGGCTACAAAGCTTCTATGCCAATTTGCCAAGTAAGACAACAATCTCTCTCATAACCTTGCTATTAAATTAAATAGCGTCAGCATAGTAGCTATCAATATAGTCGCCATCAATTTGTGTACTTGACATGGCGAGCGTTGTATATTGGTGCATGCCATGTATTGATTTGTTAAAAGACTAGGTATAGCCATCATCAATGGTCAAAGTGCAAACAAAATTTTATCAAATTAACTAATTCAAAAAATAACTGGGGAAATTTTATGAGTTTATTACGTTTTTTTGAAAAGAGTTATCTTGCGGTTATATTCCTAACAACAATTTCTCATAGTGCTTACGCAGCCACCGTTAACTTTTCAGCCCCGCTAGAAGCTCCAGTCTTTGATACCGGTTCCGCCATATATTCTAATACTCCTATCGGGACGATCTTTTCCGGATTTATAGATGACGCCACATTTAATGGCGAAATCACTAACGGCACAATCCTGACATCATTTGATTGTTGTATTGCCGCAGGCGGACTCAGTGTATCAAACAACATCATTCTGGAAGAAGAAGAAATAGATTACATTAATGCACTTGTTGGATTTCCAAAG
>JANQMK010000445.1 GCA_028280085.1 Pseudomonadales bacterium | reverse complement strand
GCCGGAAAAGCAAATGACGGAATCGCTAGTAATGGCCTCATTACTAGCGATTCCAGATTAATGATAAACACCGCATAGAAAGGCAAGTCTGTAACCGCCTATAAACGCCCGTACAGAGGCAAAGTTGTTTTAGCTAGGCAAGGGTAAAATTTTGCGCGATTCGCACTTAGCCGCAAGCTATGGTGCAAATAGATAGCGATGAACCCGCCACTATTTCGACCTCTTTTTTGCTAAGCCTATTTGCCATCCTTCGCACACAAAAATTCATTGAGTTATGAGCATATCCAAATACTCACAGCAACTTATGAGCGACCAGCGAATGCTATATAGGTGAAGCAGCCATTAACCGCCAATAGAGAAAAAACTATTGCGCTTGCTCCTTGTGAGGCAGCGCTATAGTTTTATTAAGATACAGCTATACCGTAAGAGATAGAGTTATATAGTATTGTCCTAGTGATCGCTCGTCATAGCCCTAGACATCGCTCGTGGATAATTTTTGATATTCCAGTTGAAACGAAAAAATAGCACTATTTTTCAACGGAATAACGCATTTTCTTAATCTCCTAGTGATCGCTCGTGGAAAAATTACTTTCTTGGCTTTTTTACAAGTATTGATGTTTTTTGAACGGGCGGTTTACTGTTTTTGAGTATTAAGCCTCTCGGCATATTACCCTCAATCAGTTCTTCAACTCGCGCATCAGGATAAACGGTACAAACTTGTTTGAGCGCCGTTCTAAAATCACGCCTAAAGTTATCGATGCGATTGTAATTCACACCATACAGGCCATAGATAAATGACCATGAGGCAAATTGTTTATCACCTATTGGTATGCGGTGTAAACGTTCTGCCAACATATTGTAAATATCCAGCGAGAGTGAGCTATCTTTTATCAACGTAATGGCACCTTCATCCAGTGGTACAGCATGTTTTTGCAAGCTGTCAAAGTACTCATGCGATAACTCAACGGTATTAGGCCACAATGTCCGTTGTTGCTGTGATTTGCTATACCAGAGATTGGCGGCGTTAACGATACGTCCAAACTTTGTCGTGCTACTGCCATTGTCTTCACCGCGTCCAATAATCATTTCAGATGCGGATAATCGACCAAACTGGTCTTGAATCGTTTTATAGTCTCTACCATTGGATTCAAAACCCAGCTTTTTAACCAGTTGCCCCAGTGTCGGCTCTACCTCAAGGATATTCGACTTCTGAATAATGGATTGCTTATTCAGGTAGTACATAATTAAACGCGGCTTTGCGCCATAGGGTAAAGGCACATCAAAAAACGTATCGCTCTCCTTATCGTAAAGCTCACCTGCTTTGAGCAGTATTCGAGAATCGCCATTCTTACTTTTCCATATGCGTTTATCGTTTTCAGGCTTTTTAAAAGGCAAACAGGTTTGGCACATGATGGAATGGTAATAAACGATTTGCTGAGGCTCATCGCTCATGTGCAGATCGTAGATGCCGTTAATAATCCGTGTATTTTTATCTCTCAGTTTTTCTTCCTTATTCGTCATTACTGTACTATTTTTTTATCGTTATGAATTCCTCCTACTGTATGATCCGATTATCTGATCATACTATCCGATAGATCGCTGCTTACGCGGCTATTGCAGACTCACGTTCAATCGCCGTTAATTCGGCGTTCACGATTTTATAAAGTTTCCTAGCGAGGTTGTTAACGTTTGTGGGTGGTGTGACGAAAGCAGTTTTGTCGGATTCTCTCAAGCGTTTAACAGCGGCAACTTTGCCAATCTTCCCAAGAATGTCAGCACTCGGTAATAAATCAAAATACTCACGCTGATCACGTTGCTGCTCATTCCTATTGCTTGATACACTATTCAACAGAAACTTTACATGCTTTGCGCCATAGCTCGCTAAGTTTTCCCTGTGTGCAATACCGAGCATCACCGCTTCATAGTCCGGTATCACAGGAATAATAACCAGATCTACACTCTGAGATACCCACTTATCAAACTCAGGTCGATTACCGCCACTGTCAATAATGCAAACGCCATCTTTATTAATTACAGAATCAATCAGAATCGATAAGCGTTCTGGCTCTCTAGCATCGTAATAGCCATAAGGTCTGCCATGTACTGCAATGGGTTCTCGATTATCCGTATGCATAAAGTACGCTTGTTCCTTATGCCAGTACGCACCCAGCGCAAGCAAGTGACAAAGCGTGGTTTTTCCGACACCACCTTTTTCTTGTGCAATTGCAATACCTCTCATTATGTGCGCTCCTTGTGATCATTGATGATTGATCGTAGTGCTGCACTTGCCGTTATTGGCGTACCGAGTTGCTTGGTCAGCTCAACAGCATAGCCGTTGATATAGTCAATATTGGCTTTTGTGATGGTGTACGATTTCCTTTCAATGGCTTCTGCTGTTTCCTTTATTTTTTCGACGCTGCGAGAAAAAGCATCGTTAGATACTTGTGCGTCGGTGAGCTTATCGGTGTTGAGTGACTTCATATCTTTACCCGTAATGATTATTGTTATCCGATAATAAGATCCTATTATCGGATCAGATAATACTTTCTGATGGAATCGCTGTTCGGGTAGCCTGAATAATTTTTGAAGTGACCTAAAAACCATACTTGAAACAGTATGGGCAATTCTGTTTCAAAAATTTTTATCGAGCCAAGAAAAATCAGCCCCATTATTTAATAAGCAAGTCGTTTTTTATTGCCGATGAAACAAAATTCCAGTATTCCGTTTCATTATGGGAAAAAGTGAACTCATTGACAAAAACGGAAAGCGACTTTATTTAACGCTTGAAGAACGAGCCAGATTTTATGAGGCCGCTAAAAAATCCTCACGCGAAGTAAGAACATTTTGTCATACCTTGCATATCACGGGCTGTCGAATAACAGAAGCGCTAGAAATAACTGTTGACCGTATAGACATGCAACAAGAAACCATTACATTCAGATCACTTAAAAAAAGAAACAAAACGCATTTTAGGGAAGTACCTGTTCCATCAGACTATCTTGATAGTCTTAATATGGTTCATCAGATCACAGACTACCAAGTTCAACGAAAACACCATAAGCTATGGCACTGGTCTCGTGCTACTGCGTGGCGCAAGGTAAAACAGGTTATGGAAGAAGCAGGTATTGATACCCGCTTGCCTCATGCCACACCCAAAGGACTAAGGCACGGATTCGGTATCGCTGCAATTTTATCTGGAATGCCCGTTAACGAGTTACAGAAAGCTCTCGGTCATGCCGACTTAAAAACCACTTCTATATATCTTAATGCACAAGGAAAAGAGAAACGAGCGTTATACACTCAAATGTGGGGAAGCTAATTAATTTTCATACGCATAGGCTTGAGCAAGCCACTGAATATCAGTTTTGCCATCGCTATAGCGGGTATGGCTATGAATATTTTGAATTAATTTTTCAGTCGGCGAGCAAATATATTCAAGAAAATCTATTATGCTTTTTCCGATTTCAATGAACTCAAAACCATCATGCTCGAACTCAAATACCTTGCCTTGATGCTCACCCTTTATCAGATAAAGAAAATAATTCCCCGAAGAAGGTATTTCACCAAAAACAATAGCATCATCTAACCAATCAGGTAAAAGTTCTTCTTTTTCCTGATCATCAAGATCATTTATCCAAAGGTTGAAATCATTTTCCAATGATTGCCATTCACTAGGGTGAGCAATATAAAATGCAGAATCATCGGACAAAGTGTCACAATAAAGACGAACACTTCCATATATCGATAACAAATTGAAAAGTTGCTCTTGCACTCCAATTTCTTGTTCGAGCCGTTTAATATCACTATTACTTAAAGCATCTGTGACTTGATGCGTTATCTGAGCGATAAATGCGTTTTCATCACTTTTACCAGCAGGGGTGCAATGGAAATGCTGATTTTTATTAGCGATAAGCTGGTTAAGTACCTTAAATTCCATTTTATTAACGAGTCCTTTTACAGTCTGGAAGAGAAGTTTTACCGCCAATAAATTCCGTTCTTTCTTGTGGGTAAACGGTTCCGATTGTTGGAGTGCCTTGTCCCCACCATCCAGCGGTTTGATAATAACCTTGGATTGCGTTAGCAATAACTCCACGGCCTTGCCTAGTTTCAGCTAAGCTCATAACGTGTCCAGTTCTTCTTCGAGTTAGCGGGATCAAGCGATCTGCCGCACCTTCCGCAGTATGTAAGGCAACTTCTATAGCAGCTAATCCACTATGAATGGCCGCATGACGGCTACGATCTATATAAGATAGTTGTTGCGCCTGCGCCCCGCACAAATAAATAGGGATAGTATGATGACCATCTGGGTTTCGGGTACGTGTTCCGGTTGCAGTCGTCGATTGTGCAGACACACCAGCATTAAAACGGCTCATTGCCATTATGTCCCATAGGCTCCATTTGCGGTCTCGACCATCAGTTAGAGTTTCGATTGTACCCACTGTACCTATGGTAATAAGGCTCAAGCCAACGGTTCTGGTTGCAGCCGTTGCCAATATCCCGCTTATATTATTAGACACTCCAAAGCTGGCTAATCCAATGTTACCACTTGGGTCAGTATGATTTACCGGATCGACATTGGCATAGGTATATTTATTTAAAGTAATCGGCTGAGAATTAATACCTTGCCAAGTATCAGCCTGCGTAAAACGGGCATGTGCGCTATAAGATGAAAACAGCAATAACAATGCTGTTGTGATAGTGAGTAATTTATTCATAGGTTTTCCGTGCCTCGTTCACCATTTTTAAATATCGCTCGTTATAGTCTTCTGTCGGCTCGCGCCAACCTAATGATTCTGCCTTTTCATACCACTGTAAATTGCGAGATAAGAGCGCATCAAAATGTTTTTTCGCTTGTGGTGTCATACGCATTTTCTTTGCTTCAAACGCTTTTAAGTCGCGGTGCAAAATATTTCGCCATGTGTTACCGCGAATAATCATGGCACTGATATTTTTAGGGTCATGCTCCAGCATAAGGCTTGTAAGCTCAAAAGCTCTATCAAAGTCACCGTTGTTCTGGCTATGCTCAGAATAGTGCTTTGCCAATTCTGTCATCATTACCACGATAGTTTGTTTCTTATTCAAACCTTTAAGGTAAATGCCGTTTTTCAATGCTTCTTGTGTAATGCCAAATTCTTTTACGTAAGAACTATTAGCTTTTAGCCCTCCGGCTGTGGCCTCAAAATTATAGAATTGCCCTTCATTCTTTAATTGCACAAACAAATGTAGCGGTGCAGTGGCGAGACTCATATCTAAATCTAACCGCTCGCCCAACGCCAAAACTAACATCGGCATAGAGACGCAATTGCCTGTTTTAGTTTTTAGGTAGTGGGATAGACGACTATTCTCTGGCTTAGACGTTCCAAGCGGGTCATCAAAGTCATAGTGGTAAGGCTGCTTACCATTCCACTCACCAGACAAGTATAGGTATTGCACAATACCGTTGAGCTTGCCCTCAACAGTATCTTTGTAGCGCGGCACTTGCTTCACTTCGGCTACAATTTGATCAATCGCCTTAACATTGGCTTCGACATCGATCTTGTTGTCTAAAAAGCGTTCAATTACAAAGCGTGAGCGGACTAAATCAATACGTTCTTCTGGCTGTGCCAAAATATCCCGTATAGGTTTAAACTCAGGGTGTATCTTGGTAGGTTTGCCTGCATCAATTACAGCCAAGGCTGAACTTGCCCATAGACAGGTCAACATCCCCCAAATTAACTTCTGAACTGCCACGGAGTCCCTTACCTTATATTATTTAGACACAATAGGCATGATAACACGCCTTGCCTGTTCGATCCTATATCGAGCTTGCCAACATAGTCATTATTCGCTATATTCGTACCTAACTGCCCCCTTGTGAAGTTGATTCAATGGATCTTGGGGAGGAAAAACCGCCTCTTTGGCGGTTTTTTCATTTATGGGAACTGCATTCGGAGATTGCCAATAAAAACAATAGCTTACGTAGATGGTTTCAACCTGTATTTTGGGAGTTTGAGGGGGACTGCGTACCGCTGGCTAGACCTTTCAGCTCTGGTCAAACGTCTGTGTCACGAGCAAAACCCTGGCTGCGAGCTATTGTCGATCAAATACTATACAGCCGATATTAAGGCCAAGCTCTCTTCCCACGGGGAAGCATCCTGTAAAGCTCAGCAAGACTACCTGCTATCTCTCCAAGCTTATAGCAAGTCCAATGGTATCCCGCTCAAGGTCGTCAAAGGCAAATACAATATCCAGCCCAAAGAATACTATGCGCACCAAGAGCCAGTAGATTTCAACCAGAAGCAAGCGGTATGGGTCGCAGAAGAAAAACAAACCGATGTAGCGATTGCGGTTGATCTGCTCTGCGATGCCTTTGATAACCACTGTGATCAAGTCGTTATCCTCTCCAATGACAGCGATTTAGCACCCGCCTTGAGTGTAGTTAAGTCTCGCTGGCCAGATATGAAAATTGGCGTTGTTGCTCCGATTCGTGGAGAAGGCAGGCAGCCTAGTGCAGATCTTAAAGCGATTGCAGACTGGACACGCCACGGTATCAAGGAACAAGAGTTGAAAACCGCTCAGCTCCCCAACAAAGTCACTACTCGAAAACGGGCGATTTCAAAGCCTGAACATTGGTAAATCGTTTTTTCTTCTCAGCGATGTTAGATCGGTTAATGCATCATGCTCATGTCATACAAATTCGGGGCGATAGTTATCGGCTTAAAGATAAAACCCGAGCCGGCATTATCAAACCCAATAACCGGGGTAACGACGAGTAACC
>JANQMK010000428.1 GCA_028280085.1 Pseudomonadales bacterium | reverse complement strand
AAAGCCGGCAAGAACGACTGCGGCACCAGCAAACACGGTTGTGCAGGCCAAGCAAAAACCGATAATGATCCGGAAGAGTGGATCTATGTACCCGAAGGTACTTGTAATAAAATTACCGGCGGCAAAATTAAAGGAAAAAAATAGTCCATCTAGCTCGAGTTGGTGGTAGGCAGCTACTTGGTCTGCCACTTAACTCTACTCTCCCCTTGTATGGCATACAGTATTTTATCAATATATCGTGTGTTGACTAGTAGCAAAATATAGAAGCAATGACGATAGCAATAATGTTACGGTAATAAAATCTTCGCAGTAACTTCGCAATCATCCTGTTTCGGCAATAGTACAGATTTACCTAAAGGCAATTATCATGCATCCGGCCGAACTTATTCAATCTGCAGAAAATCAACCACTGATCGCCAATAATGCCGTCGGCATTGGTATCCGAGCACAACATTTCCGTGAGGTTTTAGATACCTTGCCCGATATACCCTGGTTTGAAGCCTTAACTGATAACTACATCGCTAAAGGTGGTCCAGCGGTTAGCAATCTAATGTCGCTACGGGAATACTATCCCATTGCGCTGCACGGCGTGCAGCTATCCTTGGCGTCAACCGATCCATTAAATAGGGAATACCTACAGCAGTTAAAAAAATTATGTCTACGTCTCAATCCTCTCTGGATATCAGAACATCTCTGCTGGTCCTCTTTTAATGGTCGTCAAATTAACGAACTAGCTCCTGTGCCGTTTACCGAGACCGCCGTCAAACATATCGCCAACCGTATACGCCAAGTACAAGACGTGTTAGAGCAGCGTATACTCGTTGAAAATATTTCTAGCTACCTAACATTCAAATCATCTAAAATGCAAGAATGGGAATTCATTAACGCCATCGCTAACGAAGCGGACTGTGATCTCCTACTTGATATTAATAACATCTATGTTAACGCCACCAACCACGGCTTTGATGCCCATACATTTATCGATGCAATCGATGGCAAAAACGTCAAGGAAATCCACCTAGGGGGCTACGAAGAACAACCCAATGGTCTATTGATGGATACGCACGGCAATGAGGTACACGAGCCCGTGTGGCAACTGTATGACTATGCAATGAATATCATGGGGCCCCGCCCCACCCTGATTGAATGGGACAACAATTTGCCGGCTTTAACAACATTGCTCAATCAAGCTCAGCAAGCCGAATCTGTACTGCATGGAATAGCTAATGATGTCGACAGAAACTGAATCATTAGCAGAACTGCAGCGACAGTTTTCAGACTGGGTTAATGGTAAAACTCAGCAGATACCGACTGATAGCAAAAGTGCACAACATCTTTCTGTTAAAGACTGCGCGCAAGTTTATCGGGACAGCGTTTTCTTAACCCGCTTAAACGCACTAATACTGGCGTTCCCAGTGACACAAGCCCTAATCGGCGATAAATGTTTTCAGCAAACAGTCAACCAGTTTTTACAACAAGTAACATTTAAACATTCTACATTTGAAGAGTTCACCGCTGAGTTCCCCCGCTTTCTCGGCACCTGCAAACCACTGCAGACATTAGTTTATCTACCTGATGTCGCTAAACTCGAGGCGTGCTATGAACAAATCATGGAACTACCAACCGACACCTCCCCTGTAGATACACACGATATAGACAGACACAATATAGATAAACACAATAGCGATACCAACAACGCAGCTCTCAGCAACGCACTTAAAACAACTCATATTCACATTCAACGGCCAGCAACTTCAGCACTTTTGCAATCCGATTACCCTATTCTAAAAATCTGGCAGTTACACCAGCCAGGTTATAGCCAAGAGCAAACCGTTGACCTCGACGAAGGGGGTGAACAGCTCATTATTTGGCGCGTTCAGCAACAGTCGCCTGTGATTGAGCGCCTTTCTCAAGACGAGTGGCAGCTGCTTGCCTTATTGGAACAGCCCCATGATATCAATACCTTATGTGAAAAACTGTTAGCTAAAAATGAGCATTGCCAACCCCAACAGTTGATCCCTTCCTGTCTCGCAAAAGGCTGGATAAGCCTATTGCCTAGTGTGTAATTCCGGCTTATTCTATTAGCACTACCCAGATATCGGTATCGCCCACGATCATTTATAGTCGTTCATAAATACTGTCATCAAACAGAGAGAACTAACATTGCACCAAACTTATCCAGAAGCTTATGATGATCAACTTGACCAAAAAATTACGCGAATTAAGCATTGCTTCCAACAATTTAATATTCCTGAGCTAGAAATCTTTACCTCTCCCGCCAGTCACTATCGTATGCGCGCTGAATTTAAAATTTGGCATGATAACCATGCCTGCAGTTTTGCCATGTATAGGCCGGGCGAATACAAAAAACCCTATAAGATCGATAACTTTCCCGTAGGTTCAAAGCAAATCAACCAACTGATGCCGATACTCATTCACGAATTAAATCAATGCGACATACTTAAACACAAGTTATTTCAGGTGGAATTCTTAACAACTCTTAACAGGGATGCCTTAATAACACTGATTTATCATAAATTTCTTGACACAGAATGGGAAAAACATGCCCAGGAACTAAAAGATAAACTGCAGGTTAACCTGCTGGGTCGTAGCAAAAAACAAAAAATCGTCATCGGACATGACTTTGTTATTGAGAAACTACACGTTAATAACAAGCCCTATATCTATCAACAAATAGAATCGAGCTTTACCCAACCCAATGCAACCGTCTGTGAAAAAATGCTGGCATGGGCTTGCAATGTCGCCAAGCCATTAACCGGAGACCTTGTCGAACTATATTGTGGCAATGGTAACTTTACCATCCCGTTAGCGGCGCAGTTTAATCGCGTATTGGCAACAGAGATTTCAAAAACAGCGGTCGCATCGGCTAGATACAATCTAACAAAAAATAACATTAACAATGTTACCATAGTACGCATGTCCAGCGCAGAATTCAGTGAGGCGATGCAAAATAAACGCGCTTTTAGACGGCTCAAAGATATCGATCTAGCCAACCTGGCATTAACCACTATATTAGTCGACCCACCCCGAGCTGGATTGGATGACAGTACTGTCAACCTGGTACAGCGCTTTGATAATATTATTTATATCTCATGTAACCCCGAAACATTACACAGTAATCTGATGGTCTTGCATCAAAGTCACGCCATCCAACACTTTGCTTTATTTGATCAGTTTCCTTATACACATCATATCGAATGTGGTGTGTTGTTAAAAAAGAGAACGGGCTAAGGCCGGGAAAGCCCTACCGAAAAGACAGAAGGGAATAAAGTAATCAAATCCCACATTGCCATTGTATTTAGTTAAGGCGTCTACCAAGTTTGATATAGCTTAACTTTTCGGCATTTCGAAGTTAAAAACTGCCTATATGCGAGATTGATCATGCCAATTGAGTTACTATAAATAACTGTTTTAACACTTACGTTACTTATAGCCTAAAATATATATAAGGAACCTCTGAATAATAGGGAAATGCTTCAGCAAGCACTTAGGCGTAGCGTCGCGAGGCACCGTGCGAAGGGCAATGATGATTGTTTACTGGAGGTGAGTGAACGTGGAACAGACCCCATCCAATGATCACTTAGTTAATTGCGAACCCCATTTTGCAGCAGAAAATAACGCTGAGCAACTAAAGGTACGATTTAACAATATCCTCAGCAATTATCTGGCGGACGAAAACAAGATTATTGAGCAGCTACTGCCTTTTACTGCCAATACATCAGAACAAGATGAAAAAAACATTCGCGTCCTAGCAAAAACATTGATTGACGAACTACAAACCAAAGCAGGTGATGGTGCTAGTCTCGAAGCATTTCTCACCCAATATAGTTTGGAAACAGCCGAAGGTTTGCAACTCATGTCACTGGCTGAAGCACTGGTCAGAATACCTGATAGCAGAACAGCAGAAGCCTTAATACAATCAAAACTTAAGGGAGCGGATTGGGTTAACCACCTCGGCAACAGTCTATCGCCACTTGTCAATGTTACTACACGGGCTCTACTATTCAGCAATTATATACTCAATAGTGAAACCCAGAGCAGCTGGCTACATAAACTAACGAAGAAACTAGGAGAACCCGTTATTAGGGAAGCTCTACTGAGCGGTATGAAACTATTTGGCAAACAGTTTGTGCTTGGTGAAAATCTCGAACAGGCACTGAGTCATACAGCAGCACAAAACAAAGCGCTACACAATCAAAATCAATACACTTTTTCATTTGATATGCTAGGTGAAGCAGCATTATCTGCGGAACAAGCTGAGCAATATTTTAAAGCCTATCAGCAGGCCATCGAACACACCGCTAATAACCAACCTATCGATTACCGCCAGTCGCCCAGTATTTCGATTAAGCTATCTGCACTACATCCCCGTTATGAAGGCCACCAAGCACCACGTGTCCTTAGCGAGCTAGTACCGAAAATGACGGAATTGATCTCGCAAGCTAAAAAGAGCAATGTCACTATTACAATTGACGCTGAAGAGTGTGAGCGCCTTGAATTATCATTACAAGTTTTTGAAGCCTTATACACTAGTAGTGAATTTTCTACCTGGCCTTATTTAGGATTGGCGGTACAAGCTTATTCAAAGCGCGCCTTTTTCGTCTTGCAATGGTTAAAACAACTATCGCTCACTTACGGCAAAAAAATTCCCGTACGTTTGGTAAAAGGCGCCTATTGGGACAGCGAAATTAAGTATGCCCAAGTCATGGGACTCGATAATTATCCTGTTTTTACCCATAAATCGGCCACTGACATTTCGTTTCTCGCTTGTGCTAGGTACCTTATTAAACATAGTGATTACTTTTATCCGCAATTTGCCACCCATAACGCCCAAAGCGTCGCATCAATCTTGTGTTGGACCAAAGCAAAAACGGTTGCCTTTGAATTTCAGCGTTTACACGGCATGGGTAAAGCACTCTATGATTTTATACTCAGTCGGGATCAAAAACTAAACTGTCGAGTGTATGCACCAGTCGGCGCTCACCGCGAGCTATTGCCTTACTTGATTCGCCGTTTATTAGAAAACGGCTCGAGCCAATCGTTTATCAACCAACTCGCTCGACCAGACGCAAGCACCGATGACCTAGTAGCCCCCCCAGCACAAACGTGGCAAACAGAATGTAATACCCGGCCTATTCCCTTACCAGCGAATATTTACCGCCATAACAGAAAAAATGCTGCGGGTTTTTGCACCCAGACACAGCAACATCGCGACAACATTATCAGCGCACTACATAAATGGCGCCATCACCAATGGCATGGCTACCCGTTAGTACATGGTGTCGATCAAGGACACTATAAAGACTCGCCCGCGCACGCGGTATATTCCCCCTACAACCGCCGTGAACGCGTCGGCACCACCTGTTACGCCGACAACAATATGGTAACGACTGCCTATTCCGCTGCGGACCAGGCTTGGCAAACTTGGCATACTCAGGACATAACCCGCCGTTCTCAGTTATTACTGTCTCTAGCGGACTCGCTCGAAACTCATAGCAACGAATTACTTGCTCTACTCGTTCGAGAGGCTGGTAAAACCATTCCCGATGCCTTAGCTGAAATTCGAGAAGCTGTCGATTTCTGTCGTTATTACGCTATCCAAGGGCAAGCTACCTGTAAGTCTATACAACTCGATGGTCCCACTGGAGAAGACAATACACTCTACTATCAAGCACGTGGTATTATTACTTGTATCAGTCCATGGAACTTTCCCATGGCTATTTTTATTGGCCAAATCACTGCGGCGCTAGTGACCGGCAACTGCGTAATCGCTAAACCGGCTGAACAGACATCACTAATGGCCTACCGGCTCGTTGAGATCATGCATCAGGTTGGCTTTCCATCTGATGTTATCCAACTGCTAACAGGCTTAGGCGAAACTGTTGGAGAAAACCTGATTAAACACCCCTTGCTCGCCGGTGTAACCTTCACTGGCTCATTCGCCACAGCTCAGCTAATCCAACGCCGTTTAGCAGAACGCCCCGGCGAAATGCTGCCGCTAATAGCGGAGACAGGCGGACAAAATGTCATGTTGGTCGACAGCTCTGCCTTACCTGAGCAGGTCGTCCAAGATGCTATCCAGTCGGCCTTCGGTAGTGCCGGTCAGCGCTGCTCAGCATTAAGAATTTTATACCTACAAGACAGTATCGCGGATCGAATCATACAGTTGCTTACCGGTGCGGTAAAAGAGCTGCACATTGGCTCTCCAGATCTCATCGAGACAGATATCGGCCCTGTGATTGATCAACAAGCCCTGGAACGATTGCAACAACATGTAGCCTGGTTGAATCAACATGCTACCCATATTGCATCAGCCCACCTGACCAAAGCAACCCAACAATTAACGGCAACAGCAGACGCCTATTTTATCCCGCCCTGCATTTATCAAATTGAACGACTTGATCAAATTAAAGAGGAAAACTTTGGCCCCATCTTGCACGTGATACGCTATGAGATTGATGAACTGCCTGATATTATTAAACAAATAAATCAGTCAGGCTACGGTCTAACCTTTGGCATCCACAGTCGCAATCAAGATACCGTCGAGGCCATACAACGCCAGATCAGAGTGGGTAATATCTACGTCAACCGCAATATGGTTGGCGCTGTCGTTGGCGTACAACCGTTTGGAGGTATGGGATTATCAGGCACTGGTCCCAAAGCTGGTGGCCCACACTATTTACATCGCTTCCTGGTTGAAAAAGTACTGACTGACAATACGGCAGCTATCGGCGGTAATGTAACGCTATTGGTAAAACACTAGCTAATTATATATTTGATGAATTTGATATAAAGCCGCTAACGATCAGCAAATATAAAAGTTACTATATTTGCCTAAGCTCTCTTTTACAAAACTCACGACGATTGGGCTGAAACTACAGAAACCATCATATTTATTCGCCGGTAAATTTACTCATCTAACTCAATACTGACAGACTGTGCGGAATTTTCAAACTCAGTTTCGACTGTCTCTTCATTTTGCTCCTCGGTTTCTTCTTCAGTTTCTTCCTCTGAGTTTGTTTCCTCTTCTGACTCGAGGGTCTCATCCTCCTCGTTGATTTCTTCAACGCTTTCCCCTTCGTCTATTTCATTGTCGATATCTTCGCCAATTTCGGTGTCATCTTCCGGCAATTCAATGATCTCAATTTCTCTTGCGAAAATAGTCTGGTTGTCAGTATAGACACCTTGCACCTCTACTGCACTGCCAACCTGTAACTGAAGTAGTAGCGATGCTAAGGCTTCACTACTAACATCAATGGTCGTACCTAGTACAGTAATCTGTGTACCCGAAATTGCAGTAATAAGCCCTTCAATTTCTACCTCGTCTTCCTCTTCAACTTGGCTTAAATAGTTAACAACCACACCGTCTTCTTGTTGGTAACCCCACGCCCTAATACTATCGCCAACGTTGATTGAGGCGAACGAGTAGTATCTCTCATCGTCGTCACTTTGATCTTCAAAAGCAGTGAGTGCATCAACAGTCAGCGTAACACCTAAAACAACCAAGGAATTGCTCGTTGCATCAATGGCCGTGACTTGTCCCTCAACAAAGACATCGCTAATCGGCTGCACCTTTACCATCTCGGCAATTAAAGTACCCTCTTCATTCAAAACGCCGGATACTTTAAGCAGTGTGTCATCTTTCATACTGGCAACGGTGGCCTCATCAAGCATGATATTGGATGCATCGACCGCTTGATTATCCACACTAAAGTCAGCTAAAGAAACAAAGTTATCGATAAAGCCTTTGACTTGTACGGTAACACCGACAGGTAATAAGTAGCCCTGAGCTACTGCAATGCTATCAACAACGAGTTGCCCCAATTCATTAAACCGACTACCACTGATATCAACCTGCAAACCTACTGCTAGCTCAATGCCATCAAGTGCACTGAGATCTGCTTCGCTATAGTCAAAAGTGTTATTGCCAAATTGATCGTTATCACTTGCCATATTTCCTTTCGCGCTATAATCAACGACGATAAGCTGCATCTCGGGGTCAACGGCAATAATGGTGCCTTCTACTTCGAGTTGTTGCCCTGTAACAAATTCATCAGATATCTTCTCAATTCGCGACGCTACAAGTTCACCATCACTGTTTGCCAGCCCGCTTATTGCCACTACCTGGCCTGCCACTAAGGTTTCAAAGCTAATACCATCAAAAACACTGTCTTCACGTACTATAATGTGGCGGCCTAATACAACAAGTTCACGATAGGTTGAAAACTCTGTTATTTCTGTAATCGGCCCGATAATATCGCTATCAAATACTACCTGTGAAGCCATAGAAACCTGGTCATCACTGGTAGTTGTCGCGAGTACCTGAACTACCATACCTAACTTAAGCTGTCCATCATCAGCGGTCGTATTACCATTGACACTAATTTCAGCATTATCGGTTTCAAATTTAACACCGTTGACAAAGATACTACCAAAACCCGTAATAGGCCCCACGGCCGCCACTTGTGTGCCTTCTCCATCTAGCTCGGTTTTGCCAGTACCTTTAATGCCGCCTTCAGCAACGTATTCATCGCCACCGCCCGAAGATGAGCAAGCCGTTAACATGATGCAACACAGCAATATGATCAGTTGAGACGAGATTTTACTCAACATTCTACAGACTCCTACTCTTCGTCATCTTCAAAATAATAGATACCAAAACCAGCCCGCTTTGCCCCAGATCCCACTAGTGAGGAGTTAACATCTCGATCACACTCAGACAACCATGTATTGACCTGAACCAAAAAATCCTGAGCTTCTTGTTGACCTTGAGTTCTGATCTTCGGCAGGCATTCAACCGGAATATTGGTATAAGCTACTGTACGTTGCAGCCTTTTATTATTAACATCTGGCTGTAAATTGTGGTTCAAAGTGGCAAATAGATCTGACACCGCCTCGCCAAATATTTGCAGAGTTTCCTCAACATTATCAGCAGGAATGTAGCTGCGTTGTAGCAGTACGATATTATCATCAGCATCTTTCACAACTGCCTTAATACGCAGTAATTCATCAAGAATCGCTCGAGCGGGAACATTGCGCCCATACTGTCGTGCTAAGACACTAAAACTAACCTCTCCCTCAAAGGGCAACGATAGAGGTTGACCAGCATCGTCAGTATAATCTTTGCGGGACATCCAAGCACTAATAGTCCGTGCTGCAGGGTTATATTCTTCACGCTCTGTGATGTCCAGCACATCCTCTTTTATGAGCCTACCTACTTCACGGCGATTAATACCTGTCAATATGGCAACACGCGATACACTCTGTTTCTTGTCCTCAATGGCAAAATCGCTTCCGGCAACATCAACATAGACTCGCTTGGCAATATCGCTGAAGGCACCGTAAGCAATACCCTGTCTAATCAATAACTTAACAAGGGGCCGTAAGATCTTGTAGATAGTTGCGTCGATGAAAGAAGTGCTTTTATTACTCATATTGTTATTATATTCACAATATTATTTTAAAAATGAGATATTTATCACAACAAAATAAATTATTTGTGCCTATTATCACAAACATAGAGCTGCTGATCAATTGGTACATTAGTTTCTTTTCACGAAATGAATTCGGTAGCACAGCAAATAAAAATCAAATATTACTAGAACTGAATAATGGCGGTAAGCAGTTGGCAATATACTAACGATCTATAGATACATACAAATGCCAGGTAACTTAAGAAACCAAGTAACTTAAATAACTAAGTAACTTAAGAAAAAATGGCACAACCCTATGTAGTAATGCGCAACACCGTTAACAACATAGCACTGTCGATCAGAATAAAATAAAAAGTAAAAAGACAGCATCGTTATAACAATATTCAGGTTAGCCTTTTGGGGGAATAAATAATGACTATCTCTACCGCAGCACGGTCGCGCTCAAGTAAACCATTCATGTTAACCCTTGTCTGCGCGTTGCTGCTTAACGGCTGCGGTAGTAGCTCCAACTCCGATCGTCATAATAGTTCGGCAACCGAAACAAACAATAACGGAACCGACAATGTCGAAAATATGCCTGTGTCGAATCCATCAGATAGTAGTCCCAATCCAGAATCACCAATTGATGATAAGGTACAACCCACTGAGACGCCTCTACCCGAAAATGTCGACGATGCTTTTAATACTGCCAAACAACTATTCGAGAGTGGCGACTATAACAACGCACTTACCGCGTTCGAAAGCTTCGTCCAGCAGTTTCCTAGCAGTACGTTAGCTGACAATGGACAATTGTATATTGGCAGATCTCATCTGCAACTTGACGCTTTGCAAGACGCACATAAAGCGTTATCACGTGTGGAGAATGACTATGTTGATTCCGATGTGCTGGACGCAATGCTCTATTGGCGTGGCAGAGTTTATGCTGAGCAAAATAACTTTTCTGCTTCTACATCAACTTTTAGAAATCTATTGCAAACATATCCCAGCTATTTAGATGCCGATGATGCACAGTACTACATTGGTCGCAATTTTCAGCAAGAGCAACGCTTTCTGCTAGCGCGTGACGAGTTTGCCAAAGTTATAGCTCAATACCCGACTAGTAATTGGGCCGATAATGCACTCTATCAAACAGGTACAACCTACTTTGACCAAGGCGATTTTCAAACAGCGATCTCGACATTTGAACAAGTTATTCAAGACTACCCTGGTTCAAGTTCAGCTGATCAAGCACAGTACCAGATTGGACAGTCCCATGCAGCAATGCCAATACCAGATTTCAGTAAGGCAAGAGAAGCCTACCAGCTAGTCATATCCGACTACTCAGATAGTACATGGGTTGATAATGCCCAGTATCAAATCGGTAGATCCTTTCAAAGCGAGGGCAATTTCGAGCGCGCCATTCGTGAGTTTAATCTGGTCCTGACCAACTATCCGCTATCAAGTGCCGCAGATGAAGCACAATATCAAATTGGTGAAACTTACTTGCTGTTAGCTACTCCTAATTTCGACAAAGCACGAGCAGCTTATCAGACAGTCCTCACAGATTACGCCATAAGTATTTGGGCTGACAATGCTCAGTATAAAATCGGCAGAACCTTTTACGATGCAGGCAACTACCACCAAGCTTTATCAGCATTTGGCCTAGTTTTGGAACAATACCCTAATGAAAACGCTGCCGACGATGCGTCGTATTACTTGGGCAGAAGCCATCACAAACTGAAGGCATACTCCGAAGCAAGAACAGTGTATCAAACCGTTGTTGATAATTTTCAAGGCAGCATTTGGTCAGACAACGCGCTATACCAAATTGGAATGACACACTACGATGCAGCTAATTACACTGATGCAATTGCCGTATTTGAAAATGTGCTCAAACAGTTTCCCCAATCCTCAAGTGAAGATATCTCACTCTATTATCTCGGCCGCAGCCATCATCGGCTCTCAGACTTCGTGACGGCTCGAGATTTTTATCGATCGGTGATCAACCTAACCACTGATGGCACGTGGGCTGACGACGCCAGCTATCAAATCGGAAAAACATACTATGACACATCAGACTTTAATCGAGCTATACCCGAGCTCACTAATATGCTAGATGGCTACCCCGAGAGTAGCCGCGCAGGCGAAGCACAGTATTATATCGGCCGCAGCCACCACCGCTTACTTAACTACAGCGCCGCCTTGGCATCTTATGAGGCAGTCATCACACAACATCCAAATTCAACTTTTAACGACAATGCCCAATATCGTATTGGATTGGTTTACCACGATTTAAATGATTTCGATAACGAACTCGTTGCCATGGAAAAATTAGTTAGTGATTTCCCCGACAGCTCATTTGTACCACATGCTAAGCGGCGTATCCTCCTTATTCAACAAGGCCTTAATCGCTAACTAATGCCGATATATCAGCGAAAACTCTCATATAATATTTTAAACAAACGTACAGACGGAAATAATAGATGCATAAAAATGCACATCTGAATAAACGCAAGCAGCAATATGGTTACACCATACTTATTCTTGCTATGTTAATCCTACCTCTGGGCTTAGTTTGCTATAAATCTTATATGTTGGACTACTCTATCGCAGACATGTTTCCTGTATTAAGCTATCGCGTCGACGTCACGATGCAGGCTACCGCACATGGCGACGACATTTATCTATCCACTTATTTACCGCAATCAAATAATCACCAACGTATTAGTAATATTGTTAACAATACACAGTTATTAGAATTTAAAAATGAAGTAGGTGGCCTTAACACACTTGGCACTTGGTTTGGTGATAGGGTGAAAGGCAATCATGAAATACAATACTCTTTCGATGTTAATAGCTCACGCTTGGAATACGTTTTGCCAAGCAATTTATCCATACCGGCAACCTACCCAGTATCATTAGAACAGTATCTCAAAGAAGAAGAAGGGATACAGTCTCAACACGAATTGATACTAGCAGAACTAGCTACAATTATACCAAACAAAGATATACCTCTGAGCCAAGCACTCAAAAAAATCCATAATCATATTCAACACAATTTTGAGAACAAAAACTTTTCCGGTTTTACCGATGCCTTAACCGCATTAAAACTAAGAGAAGCAAGCTGTAATGGCAAAGGCCGGTTATTTCTCGCAATGGCGAGAGCAATGAACATACCGTCACGCTTGGTTGGTGGCGTCATCATGGAATCTGGGCGAAAGCGTACAAGTCACCAATGGGTGGAAGCCTATGTTAATGGGCATTGGGTACCTTTTGATACGTTAAACGATCATTTCGCCACATTGCCGGCTAACTATCTCACTCTCTACTACGGCGACCAGGTATTATTTAAACATACAGCCAATATTAACTTTAACTACAATTTTAATATTAAGAAAAAGCTAACGCCGCGAGTAGAAGCACAAGACAAATTAGCTGATTCATTTCTTAATATCGTCAATCTATATGACAACTTCGAACGTGTTGGCATTTCGCCTGATTTACTTAAAGTCATTTTAATGATCCCGCTCGGTGCTGTGGTCATCGTTATCTTTAGAAACGTTGTTGGAATCCCAACTTTTGGCACCTTTCTTCCGGCACTTATTGCCGCCGCCGCTAGAGAAACCGGATTACTTTGGGGGATAATCGGATTTATCGCTATCATCATATTGGCTGCTGCGCTGCGGCGATTATTGGACTGGCTGCAGCTACTCCATTCTCCCAAAATGGCAATTATGCTAACGGCAGTTGTTGTTATTATGATGGTAATAACTATCATTGGGGTGAACACCGGTATGTTTCAGCTCGCCCACATCAGTCTCTTCCCTATTGCAATTTTGGCTATCACTGCTGAACGATTCGCTCAAATCATTGAAGAACAAAGTTTACGTGACGCACTTAAACTGATGGCAACAAGCCTCGTGG
>JANQMK010000386.1 GCA_028280085.1 Pseudomonadales bacterium | reverse complement strand
GCAGATGAGTGGATTATTGCACTTTATTGGTAGTGGCGCACGGTTTGAATCCATTAGTCGGGGCGTGCTAGATTTCCGTGATCTTTACTACTATCTGAGCCTTGTCATTGCTTTTCTTGCATTAACTGCCTATAGCCTAGAAAGTCTGCGCTGGGCTAATGAAGGTAATAGGGCGCGTCATTGGGGTTGGCGTAATTTGACGCTATTGGTCGTTGGCAACGTGCTATTAGCTAACGTTTGGTTAGCGTCAACTACTACCTGGCGAGTGGATTTGACGGCAGGTAAAATCTACTCGATTTCTGACATAACAAAACGCTATCTATCTGAATTGCGCGAGCCGCTATTGATTCGCGGTTATTTTAGTACGAATACCCACCCTTTGCTTGCACCGCTGGTTCCACAAATGAAAGACCTTATCGCTGAGTATCAGATTACCGGTGGTGGACGGGTACAGACTGAGTTTGTTGACCCCACGGTGAATGAAGATATTGAAGAAGAAGCCAATACCAAGTACGGCATTCTGCCTGTGCCGATGCAGGTCGCGGATAGGTATCAGGCGTCATTGGTGAATGCTTATTTTAATGTGGTCATACAATACGGTGACCAGTTTGAGGTGTTGGACTTCGATGACTTAATCGACATCAAGGTGCAGCCAGAGGGTAACCCAGACGTCGCTTTACGGAATCCTGAATATGATATCACGCGCAGTATTAAGCGGGTGCTATACGATTACCAATTGGCGGGGCAGTTATTTGATGGCATTCATGAGCCGCTAACCTTAACAGTTTATCTGTCAGCGCAAGAGCGCTTACCGGCAAGCCTGGTGCAATTTAAAGCGGAGTTGCAGCAGGTTGTCACTCAAATTCAAACCACCGCTGCTGAAAAATTTACAGTTGAGTACATTGACCCTGATCGAGATGATGGCTCCGTGGCAAAAGACATTAAACAAAAACATGGCTTTTTGCCAATTAACACGGGGCTATTTGGGCAATCACCGTTTTATTTTCATATGGTGTTAGCGAATGCCGAGAAAACAGTTAATATTCCGTTGCCAGAATCATTGCGTGGCATAGCATTTGAACAGACACTTGAGGCCGCGATAAAAAAATTCTCACCGGGATTGGTTCAGACTGTTGGTGCTGTCGCGCCGTCGCCTCAAACCAGCGGCGACGACAGTTATGAATATCTGCATAAATTGTTAAACAATAATCTGAATGTCACAACGGTGGACCTAACAGATGGTGCAGTGCCTACCGCCATCGATGTATTATTGATTATTGCGCCTGAGAAGATAAACGCCCAGGCGTTGTACGCAATAGATCAGTTTTTAATGCAAGGGGGCACGGTTGTACTCGCAACATCGCCGTTTAGTGTGACGCATGGTGCAGAAAATATAACGGCCAACCCACATGATTCAGGTATGACTGATTGGCTTGCTCATTTCGGTATTACCTTGCCGGCTCAACTCGTTATGGATAATAAGAATGTGCCGTTTCCACTGCCGGTAGAACGTCATATACGAGGGGTTCCCCGGCGCGAGTTGCGTCTAGTTGATTATCCCTATTTCATTGATATTCGAGGTAACGGCGTGAACGGTGAGAGTTCGATTACTCGCGGTCTGGATCAAATTATTATGGCGTGGTCTTCGCCGCTCGTTATCGACCGCGAGAAAAATAGTGCCCGCGCGGCCATTCCCCTGCTGCAGAGTAGTAACACATCCTGGTCTAATGGATCGTTTGATATTGCGCCCTCAGATGCTGTGTTTAGTTCTCACGGTGAACCTGGCCCTCATATTGTGGCGGCTTCGTTTGCGGGGGTATTTGATTCTTACTTTGCTGATAAGGCAATACCCGTTAAGCAGGAAGAGCGATTAAGCTTGAGTAATGTTGTGGTTAAACCTGAATCTATAACAGAGACTCTTGTTCGTTCGCCGGAGTCTGCGCGTCTTGTGCTATTTGCATCTAATGAATTTTTAACGGATCAAACCTCTCAGATAAACGGTCGCTCGCAGGGTACACGTTATCAGAAACCGCTCGAGTTAGTTGTTAACGCCGTGGAATGGTCTTTACAAGATCAAGGTCTTGCGGCGATTCGTGGCCGTAGCCATTTTGCACGTACATTACCGCCGTTAGAACGACAACAACAACAGCTGTTGGAGTATCTAAATTATACCGTGGCAGTCGTGGGCATTCTGTTTGTTTTATTTGTGCAGCGGACTCAACATAACAAGCGGTTAAAGCGCTTGGTGGCAACGCTTATGGTCGAGGATAAACCCGTTGCGGGTAATAGATCGGTTACCGGGGATGATGCTAAGCAATGAGACGTTGGATAACCCTGTTAACAGTCATATTTATTATCCAGCTTGGTTTAAGCATTTATAGTCAACTTGATGTGGGACAGGCAAGCAGTCACCAGGGGTTGTGGCTCAATATTGATGACAGCAAGCCACTAACGGCAATTCATATTACTGATCAAGCGGGTAGTGAACTTGTGATTCGCCAGCAGGGTGAGCGTTGGGTATTGCCTCATTATAGTAATATACCTGTCGAGACCTCAGCGGTGGAACGACTGTTGGCCGAACTCAAGACAGCAAAAAAAGGCTGGCCGGTGGCTGCCAGTGTTAGCGCGGCAGAACGTTTTAGCGTGGCGACAAAAGATTATAAAAGAAAACTAACGCTGAAAAGTGGCGAAGACGAGATATCGGCCTTCTATTTGGGTACATCGCCAAGCTTTAGAAAGATTCATGGCCGTCTCGCGGGAGATGAAACGATCTACGCTATTCGCATTACACCTCACCATGCCAGCGTTGATATTAAACACTGGCTGGATAAGACGTTACTTTATCTAGGACCTGATCTTAATAGGGTGAGCGTTACCACGAAACTATCCGAGCAATTTAGTTTGGTAAAGAGTGGCGATATGTGGACACTTGAGGACCCTAAATCAAACGGCGCGGGATCAGATGAAATAGCAAATCAACGCATTATTAAGCAGTTTATTAGTGGTATTGGCGCTGTATCGGTGACTGGTCTATGGCAGGGAAGGGAACAACAGCCTGTGGACACCCTGCCACCGGCGGTGACACTGAGTGTTAACAGCAGTACTGCTAACGACGGTATCAACACTAGTAACCACAACATTAGTAACCACAACGATGAGAATCCCTCTTTGCGATTATATCAGTACGATGGGTATTACCTCATTAAGTCGTCTCATTATCCCTACTACTTTGAATTACCCAAAGCTCGGTTTGAGTTGTTAACACAAGCTGATAGAGAACACTTTTTAAAGCCAAGCCAGTCGGATTGATGGCGAGCTTAATTATTTCATTGCTTTCATTTAGCCTGGCCAGGCAGTTGGCGTAAGGTAATTAAGGAGTAGAGGCGTAAGAGGGGGCGTAAGGGACAGGCAACCTATGGCGTTTTTTGTAGTACAGTCGCCATTGCCTAGGTTAAGCTGTGACTAAGTTTATCTGTGAATAAGTTAACCTCAGTCTAAGTCAATCTGTTTTTAAACTGCAACTGCAGTATCTGATGCTAGTGGATCAAGCTTTTCTCAGTTAAGTCTGTTAAGACATCTTCTTCTTTTTGTTCACTACTAGGTATATGCCTATGCTCGATCTTGGTTGATGATTTGTTGAGGTAACGGCGCAATTTGTCTATAACATGCTCCATGACCTCTACCGTTTGGCTAAGTTGGTCTAGAGTCAACAAAACCGTTTCTTTGTCTAAGCTTTCATCCTTATCCTTCATGGCTTGGCCTCTGTTTATCCATAACACTATCTATATCT
>JANQMK010000092.1 GCA_028280085.1 Pseudomonadales bacterium | reverse complement strand
AATTGCTAACCAGCGTATTAATTTCTCGGTCAATGATATCGGTGGCGGCACAATATCGCCAGCTTTTGCCCTGACTGATGAAATGGGCGTTGCCAAAACTACTTTCACCGCCGGCGGTATAACCGGCTTAGAAGGTGCGGTCGTGACAGCGCGTTCTAATGTCGACACTTCGGTCTCTGGTTCGATCGGCATTACCGTCGCTAATAAAGATCTACTTATCACAATAGGACCATCAAAGGATTTAACGATTGATCCCGATGACTCCATTTTCTATACCCAACAGTTTGGCGTCATTGTGATAGACAATGTGGCTAATACCGCTGCAGAGGATGTAGAGATTAACGTTAAGGTAGTGCCAATCACCTACATTAAAGGCAAATGGGTAAGAGTGTTTGAAACCTTACTTGAAAATGACAATGATAACTTCCTGCAGTGGAATACAGCGGCGGGCTCAGCAAATGACCGATACGAAAATTCTGATGCCATCCCACCCCCTGTCTCCTGCGCCAGCGAAGACGTGAACAACAACGGCTTTTTAGACACTGGCGAAGATATTAACGGTGATGGCCAACTGACTCCCGGAGGTGTAGTCGCCGTTAGTCAACCTGAGCCGACTAACGCGCAAGGCGAAACAATTATTAACCTAAAATACCCCCGTTCTATTGGCGCTTGGGCCGTTGTAAATATCATTGTAACGGCCGACTCTATCGTAGGCACCGAGCATACTGCTAGTTTAACGCACCGGCTGCCTGTATTAGCCGAAGATATCACTCAAGTCGACATATCACCGCCAGGCGGTACCGTTAGCCAATATGGCATCTCGGAGAATTGCACAGATTCGTTCTAAACAATATAGTATGTAACGGCCCACGAAATAGTGAGAGTGAATATGGGTTTTTACGAACGGAAAATATTTCCTATGGTTATTGAAAATGTGATGACCAAAAAGGAATTTGCTGAACAACGCCATGTCGTGTTAAACGCAGCGCGAGGCAATATCTTAGAGATTGGCTTTGGCACCGGGCTGAACCTTGACTATTACCCTTCAACAATTAAACACATTGATGCTCTTGATATAAACCCCGGTATGAATAAAACGGCTGCCAATCGCATTGCGAAGTCTAATATAGGGGTAGATTTGCACTGTATCGATGGTAAATCCTTACCTTTTGGTGATCATTGCTTTGATACAGTCGTTTCTACCTGGACACTCTGTAGCATCGCCGATATCGATGCCGCACTAAAAGAGATTCGACGTGTGCTCAGACCTGATGGCCGCCTATTATTTATCGAGCATGGTTTAGCGGAATCCACAAGAATACAGTGGTGGCAACATAAACTAACACCCATTCAAAAGGTACTTGGCTGTGGTTGCCATCTAAATCGTGCCATTGATACGTTAATTGAGCGGGCAGGATTCACTATTACAGCCCTTGACCGATTTATTCTAACGGCCGCAACACCATTGGCAGGCTCTATGTTTCGAGGCCAAGCAGTGAACAACTTAAATTAGTCTACTTGGTAAAAGTCGTTTTTAACAAAACTGGGCCTCAACAATACCTGTGCTTCCATTTAGCTCTCCTATTTAGCATACGCTCACTGTCTATATGCCTAGCTGCCCCAAGGCTTTAGTAAGTCCTGCGGCATGTCAATTTGATCGAGTACTCGCGCCACGACGAAATCAACTAAATCTGCAACGGTCTTTGGCAGTTGATAAAACCCCGGACTTGCCGGCATGATGGCCACCCCTAACCGGCTAAGCTTCAGCATATGCTCCAAATGAATGGCAGAACAAGGCATTTCGCGCGTCACAAGAACCAATTGGTTACGCTCTTTTATTACCACATCAGCAGCACGCTCAATCAAATTATTACTCGCACCTGAGGCAATCGCCGACAGTGTCCCGCCACTACAAGGACACACTATCATCTTTTTCGGCGCACTGGTGCCTGAAGCAATGGGCGACATCCAATCGTCTAAAGCAAGCACCTTTAACGTACCAGGGTGATCTGATAACAGCGTATCGAAATAAGTCTGCAACTGCGTTGCACTAGCCTGGCCATTATCCGGCAGCTGCAGCGTCGTTTCAGTTGTTATAACAACTTGTGCAGCTTTTGAAACAACTAAATAAACAGTTGTCCCTGACTTCAATAAACATTCCAGCAGTCGTATACCATATTGGGCGCCAGAGGCACCAGTCAACGCTAAAGTAATCATATCTTACAACCCAGTTTAGGTTCAGTTCTAGGTTCGATAATGCGTTAAAGCAGCAAGCAATTTATCGTGTATACCACTAAAACCGCCGTTACTCATAACAACAATAAAATCACCAATTACCGCCTGCTTTGCAATTTTATCTACCACATCGTCAATCGAAGAGAATCGCGCCGCACAATTAGTCGCCGCGGCCACTACCGATGACATACCCCAATCAGAACTTTCTGGTTCATACCAATAGACTTGATCGGCAGCAATGGCCGAATCGGCTAACGCATCTCGATGTATTCCCATTCGCATTGTATTAGAACGGGGTTCGATAACAGCAATAATTCTTTGTTGTGCCGGCCCCTTATTCAGTTTTGCACGCAGACCAGCTAAGGTACTAGCTATCGCCGTTGGGTGGTGGGCAAAATCGTCATAGACACTAATCCCGCCCACTTCACCACGCAATTCCATACGACGTTTTACACCTTCAAATTGTGATAGTGCCGCAATGGCCAGATCAGTCTGCACGCCGGCATGGCGAGCGGCAGCAATAGCAGCCAGTGCGTTGAACACACTGTGATGCCCATTTAGGTTCCACTTAAGCGTTCCCTCGAGCCGTTGCCCAAACATAATGTTAAAACAGCTACCATCGCTTTCCTCTAATACCGCCTGCCATTGGCCATCGTCCTGCCCCGCCAGAGAGAGCGTCTCGATTGCCGACCAACAGCCCCGATTTATCACTCGATCAAGTGCATCAGATGTTACAGGCCGAATAATCTTACCCACGGCAGGAACAAGGCGAACTAAATGATGAAACTGTTGCTCAATACTCGCCAAATCCGGAAAAATATCAGCGTGATCATATTCAAGATTGTTCAATACCAAGGTTTTTGGGTAATAGTGAACAAATTTGGAACGCTTATCAAAAAATGCCGTATCATATTCATCAGCTTCAATCACAAAAAACGGCGACTCGCCCAGACGCGCGGAAACGCCAAAATTCTTTGGAATACCTCCAATCAGAAAACCCGGAGTCAGGCTAGCGTATTCTAATATCCATGCCAGCATAGCACTGGTAGTGGTTTTGCCATGAGTACCCGCAACCGCGAGCACCCATCGTGTTTTTAGCAAGCATTCGCTCAACCATTGTGGACCAGAGGTAAAGTTGATATTGCGATTCAGTATCGCTCCGACACAGGGGTTCCCCCGGGACAATGCAT